>JAADEE010000174.1 GCA_013153575.1 Chlorobiota bacterium | reverse complement strand
ATTTGCACCAAACAGAGAAATGGTTGCTATTTTCATTAATTCTGTTTCTGTATTAGCAAGTGCATTTACAATTTTGTTTTTATTTTGGACTATTACGTATTTTGCAAAAAAAGTTCTTACAAAAGGCAATAAAGAAATTTCAAAAGAAACTGCAATTGCAATTTTTGCAAGCGGGTTTATTGGTTCGTTAGCATACACTTTTTCCGATACATTTTGGTTTTCGGCTGTTGAAGCAGAAGTTTATGCAAGCTCTTCACTTTTTACTGCAATTGTATTTTGGGCAATACTTAAATGGGAAACAATTTCTGACCAAAAATACTCAAATCGTTGGCTAATATTTATTGCATTTATAATGGGACTTTCAATTGGTGTACATTTACTTAACCTTTTGGCAATTCCTGCAATAGTTTTTGTTTATTATTTCAAAAAACATAAAGTTACAAACAAAGGTCTTTTTTATTCAGCAATTATTTCAGTTGCTTTGGTTGGCTTTTTAATGTATGGAATTATTTTAGAATACGTTGTAATTGCCTCAAAATTCGAGCTTCTTTTTGTTAACACATTCGGTTTACCCTTTAATAGTGGACTGTTATTTTACATCTTCCTAACTTTTGGATTATTAGCATACGGAATTTATTATTCATACAAAAAACAAAAAATATTACTAAACACAATACTTACATCAATAATTGTAATCCTTATAGGATATTCATCTTACACAATTATTATGATACGTTCTTATGCAAATCCTCCTATGGATGAGAACAATCCTGAAAATATTTTCTCATTACTATCATACTTAAACAGAGAGCAATATGGCTCACGACCATTAATTTACGGACAATATTTCGATGCAGAATTAAAGCAAGAAAATGGCGATTATGTTACACATCCTCGTTACACATACATTCAAGAAGGAGACAAATATCTTAAAATTGAAAAAACAAATCCTGAATATGAATTTGACGATGCCAGAAAAACTATTTTCCCAAGAATGTACAGCAGAGAGCAACATCATATTTCAGCATATAGAATTTGGGGTGGATTAAGCAAAGGAGAAAAACCAAATTTTATTAATAACATTCAATTTTTCATATCTTATCAACTTTCACATATGTATTTAAGATATTTTATGTGGAATTTTGTAGGAAGACAAAACAACATTCAAGGAAACGGAGGTATTACAAATGGCAATTGGATTTCAGGCATTTCATTTATTGATAGTTTAATGCTTGGAAACCAAAGCAACTTACCTGAAAAAGTTAAAAATGACAAAAGCAGAAACACATATTATTTTTTACCTTTAATTTTAGGAATTTTAGGAATTTTACTTCTATTTTCAGAAGATAAACGAAGTTTATTAATAATATTTTTACTATTTTTATTTACAGGAATTGCAATTGTAGTTTATCTAAACCAAACACCTTATCAACCTCGCGAAAGAGATTACGCTTATGCAGGTTCTTTCTACGCATTTGCCATATGGATAGGGTTAGGTGTTGCAGGAATTTACAACTTTTTGAGTTCTAAAACATCTAAAAAAATAGCTGTTACTTTGGCAATTATTTTAACTATTCCTGTACCTGTAATTTTAGCAACTCAAAATTGGGACGACCACGACCGTTCCGGAAAATATACAGCAAGAGATTTTGCAAAAGATTATTTAGATTCTTGCGAAAAAAATGCAATACTTTTCACTTATGGCGATAATGATACTTTCCCACTATGGTTTGTACAAGAAGTTGAAGGATATAGAACTGACATTAAAGTTGTAAACCTAAGTTTACTCGGAACAGATTGGTATATCGACCAAATGAAAACGAAAACATACGAAGCAGAACCTGTACCTTTTTCAATGAAACACAACAAATATAGAGAAGGTAAACGTGATGCACTTTACGTTATGGACAATCCTGAACTATTTATTGATGAAAAATATAATGCAAATAAAATATTACTTCAAGATACATTTAACATTATAAAAGAAGGATTAAAAAACATTCTTAAAAAATCATCATATCCAAAACTTAATAAAAAGGAATACAACACTTTAATTAGTGAAATAAATAATTTCTCACCTATTGAGTTTGCAGGAATTATTAATAAATTATCTAACGAAACATTTATAAATAAATATGATATTAACACCTCACTTGTTAACGACCTAACAGATAAAACACAAATATTTCTTACAGAAATTTCTAAGAAAAACTTACCTCTTACAACTGCAATGGATTTTGTTGCATCAGATGATTACGACACAAAACTTCAAGCAAATGACGGTAATGAAATAAATTATATTCCATCAAAAAAACTTTCATTAAAGGTTGATTGGGCTAATCTCACAAAATCAGGAGATTTCACAATTAAAGAATTAAGCAAATTTGAAAAAAACATAAAATGGAAACTAAATAATACATTCATTTATAAAAATGACATGGCAGTTCTTGAAATTATTGCTCGCAACAATTGGAAGCGACCTATTTATTTTGCTACAAGTGTGCCACATAGCAGTTTTTTAGGATTACAAGATTATTTCAGATTAGAAGGCTTTGCATATCGCCTTGTTCCATACAAAACCACAAACGAAATTGGTTATATTAACACAAACATTTTATATAATAACTTAATGAATAAATTTGTTTGGGGACGTGTAAACGAAGATGATGTTTACATTGGAAATTTTGATGCAAGAAATATAAGAATTTTAAAAATAAGAGAAACTTTTGCAAAATTAGCTAAAAAACTTATTAAAGAAGGCAAGAAAGAAAAAGCAATTAAAACACTAGATTATGTTGTTGAAATTTTACCTGAAAATAAAATAAAATACGACGAATCAATGCTAAATATTGTTGATGCATATTTTGAACTTGAAGAAAATGAAAAAGCTTACAAAATTTTAGATGTAATAATAAAAAACACAAGTGAAAGCTTAAAATATTATACAAAAATAGGCAGTAACTTTAAAGGACAAGCATATAGTGAAATTGCTGAATTACAATACATAACAAAACTTTACATTGACATTACAGAAAAACACAACCAAAAAGAATATACCGAAAAACTAAATAGTATATTTATGTTTTAAAGAAAATAATAACTTTGTCAAAGACAGACCTAAAAAGGACAATTAATGGCAAATAATCAAATTGTAATAATTGGAGCCGGAAACCTTGCAACAAACATTGCACAAGTTTTCTATGAAAAAATATCGAAAGAAATTCATATTCATAGCAGAACTGAGGGGGCAGCAAAATTACTTGCAAATAAAATAAATGCACCCTCCTACTCTTTTGATGTAAATGACATTCCTTTTGATGCAAATTTATACATAATTTCAATTTCTGATGATGCAATTTCTGAAATTGTAAATAATAAAACTTTAAAAGAAAAAATTAATAACAATCTTGTAGTTCATACAGCAGGAAGCATACAAGCAAATATTTTAGAAAAACTTTCTGCAAATTTTGGCATTTTTTATCCTTTGCAAACATTTTCTCGTTTCAAAAAAGCCAACTTTAAAAATATTCCACTTTGTTTAGAAGCAAATTCAGGATTTAACTATAATCGAATTAGCAAAATTGCATTTCAAATTAGTGAAGATGTCCGAAAAATAAATTTTGAGCAACGCAAATACATACATTTAGCCGCAGTTTTTGCAAATAACTTTTCAAATAATATGTTTGCTATTGCAGAAGAAATATTAAAAGAGAAAGACATTGATTTTGACATTTTGCTTCCTTTAATTAATGAAACAGTTGCAAAAATTCAAAAAGAAAGCCCTAAAAAAGTTCAAACAGGTCCTGCCGTTAGAAAAGACACCAAAGTTATGAACAAACACCTCGAACTTTTAAAAGATAATACAAATTTGCAAAACATTTATAAATTTGTGAGCAAAAATATTGAAGAAACTAAATAATGAAACAACTAAAAATTATTTTAACATTAATTTTAATAATATCATTTTCAATAAATAGTTGTAAAAATGATGATGATGATGAATTATTCAACTCAAAATCAGAATGGTTAGAACTTTTTTTTAATGAAGTAAAAAACTACGACGACATTTATGCAATATCATATTGGCACGAAGACTTTGACGACACACAGCTAAAAGTTAACTCATCAGAAGCATCACTTAACACCTTTAAAAATTTAATAAATTCTGATGATTACATATCTTCTTGCAAATTTGAAAACAATAAATTAATACCAATAGAAAACAAAAAATATTTTGCTTCATTTCCTGATTTTTGTGGTGAAGAAGATTGTGTTTCTGAAAAAATCATAACTGATTACGAAACTCTCATAGGCAAAGAAATTGCATGGGCATATTTTTCAAATAATTGGAATGACACAATAGTATTTCCATATGATGAAGTTCAAGCAATAATTAACACAGACAAAACACCTTTTATAAGAATGATGCCAAGAAGCGAATTTGAAGAAGGACGCATTGACCCTATTTGGAACTTAAACGACATAATTTCAGGCAAACACGATGAAGCCTTAACAAATTGGTTCGAAGAAGCAAAAAACACAAATCAAAACCTTTTAGTTGAGTTCGGAACAGAAGTTAACGGATTTTGGTTTTCATGGAATGCAACATATTATGGCAAAGGAGAAACCACAAACTATGGTGATACATCTTATCCTGATGGTGCAGAAATTTTCAGAGATGCATACCGACACATAATAAATTTAAGCAAACAAGTTGGTGCAAATAATTTAACTTGGTTCTTCCATTTCGATGTAAATAACGATCCCGAAGAAGATTGGAACAATGCAAAACTTTACTATCCGGGTGATGATTACATCGATTGGCTTGGCGTTAGCATTTATGGTCCTATGACAAAAGACGAAGACTTTAATGAATATTATCCGGCAGATTTAATTGATAAAGCATATAATAAATTTCAAGAAATTTCTAAAAATAAACCTTACGCAATTTTAGAGTTTGGTGTAACAGAATTATAAAATATGGACAATTTTAAAGAAAGATTAAAAGATATAAAAGCATTTGTTTTTGATGTTGATGGCGTATTTTCGCAAGATATGGTTTTACACACCGACGGTGAACTTACAAGACACATGAATGTTAAAGATGGTTTTGCAGTAAAATATGCAGTTGACAATGGTTTTATTGTTTGCATAATAACAGGTGGCAAATCAGAATCTGTAAGAACAAGATTTCAAGGTTTAGGAGTAACTGACATATATCTTGGTTCTCACGACAAAATTGATGATTTCGAAGATTTCTACATGAAATACAACATAAAACCTGAGCAAATTTTATACATGGGCGATGACATACCTGATTATGAGCCTATGAAGGCATCAGGACTTGCAACTTGCCCGGCTGATGCAGTTGAGGAAATCCAAAACATTGCACATTATATTTCTGACAAAGAAGGAGGCAAAGGTTGCATACGTGATGTAATTGAACAAGTTATGAGAGCACAACAAGTTTGGGTTAAATTAAAATAAAAAAAGCTAAACCTATGTAAAACATTTAAGTATATTACAAGGTTTAGCAAGTTTAATATAATTCTTACAGCAATTTTAGAATAAAGAAGTTTGCAAATTTATTTTAATCCTTTGCAATCTTCTCCATCAGAATTTTTTGAACATGAATAATACCACATTGCAAAACCAAATAAAATCCCTGCTCCTATTAATGAAAGAGAAAATACTTTAAAACAGTTACACCCTAAGCCTAATGCATTTATTACTATCCCTGCAATTATTAAAATAAGAAAAATTGCAATTCCTAATACTCCAAAAATAAATGTTCCTTTTAATATGTTTCTTTGTAAGTCCATAACTCTATATTTAATTGTTTTTTATAGTGCAAAGTTACGACAACTTACAACATTTAATATGCAAATAACTGTGCGAGTTAT
>JAADEE010000192.1 GCA_013153575.1 Chlorobiota bacterium | reverse complement strand
GCAAAATTTAAAAATACAAGTGTTGAAACTATTTTTGATATTGATAAATCAGGAAATAAATATCCTGTATTTTTAGCTTATGGTGAAAAATAATAATGTGCTAACATTTTGCTAATATTTGTAGGTTGATTTCTTCATTTTATTGTTGTATTATTGTGTTTTAAAATTTAAAATTATAAAATTATGTTAGAAGAATTATTAGCAGGACTAAAAAATGATGCTCTTGGAGCAATTAATGACCATCCTGATGTGCCAAATGAAAAATTAGGAGATATTATGGATGTTATAGGAAATGTTACAAAAGAACATGTTGCAAAAGAAGCCGTTAATTCAAATGGTTTAGGTAATTTAATGAATTTGTTTTCAGAAAGTGAAAACAATGAAAATGCTAATTCATTACAAAGCAACATTATGAATAGTGTTATAGATGGCTTAATGGGAAAAGCAGGTTTAGGAAAATCAGGAGCTTCTGCTGCTGCATCTGCAATTTTGCCAATGGTTTTAAATGCAATTACTTCAAAAAATAGTTCAACTCCTGATGATGATGCATCTCCATTAATGGATATATTTGGTTCAGTTTTATCGAGTGCAATGTCTGGAGGAAACTCAAAAAGTGGTGGAATAATGGGTGCTTTAGGAAATTTATTTAAAAAATAAATACAACTTTTACTTTATTTAAAATTAAAAAAATCCTACTAATTTCAGTAGGATTTTTTTATTGTTTAAGCATCAATATTTGCATAAGTTGCATTTTCTTCAATAAATGCACGTCTTGGTGGAACATCATCACCCATTAGCATTGAGAAAATTCTATCTGCTTCAGCACTATTATCAATTGTAACTTGTTGTAAAGTTCTTGTTTCAGGATTCATTGTAGTTTCCCAAAGCTGTTCTGCATTCATCTCTCCAAGACCTTTATATCTTTGTATGCTAACTCCTTTGTCAGAACCTTTTCCTAATTCTTCAATTGCTTTTATTCTATCTTCTTCGGTCCAACAATAAACTGATTGTTTTCCTTTTTTTACTTGATATAGTGGTGGAGTAGCAATATATAAATAACCTCTTTCAATTAATTCTTTCATATATCTGTAAAAGAAAGTCATAATTAAGGTTGTGATATGACTACCGTCAATGTCGGCATCGGTCATTATTATAATTTTATGATAACGAAGTTTTTCAAGATTTAGAGCTTTGCTATCTTCTTCTGTTCCTATGCTTACACCTAAAGCTGTGAAAATGTTTTTAATTTCTTCATTTTCAAAAACTTTATGTTGCATTGCTTTTTCAACATTCAAAATTTTCCCTCTTAAAGGAAGAATTGCTTGGAATTTTCTATCACGCCCTTGTTTTGCAGTACCACCCGCAGAATCTCCTTCGACGAGATAAACTTCTGTATTTTCAGGATTTCTGTCAGAACAATCTGAAAGCTTACCGGGAAGTCCTACGCCACCCATAACATTTTTACGTTGAACAAGTTCACGGGCTTTTTTTGCAGCATGACGAGCTTGTGCAGCAAGTATAACTTTTTGAACAATTCGTTTTGCATCTGCAGGGTTTTCTTCAAGATAATTACCCAACATCTCACTAATTGCCTGGTCAACAACTTTGCTAATTTCAGAGTTTCCAAGTTTAGTTTTTGTTTGACCTTCAAATTGAGGTTCTTGAACTTTTACAGAAATTACACCTGTTAAACCTTCTCTAAAATCATCACCGGCAATTGAAAATTTTAATTTATTTAGCATCCCTGATGCTTCTGCATAGTTTTTTAATGTTCTGGTTAAACCTCTACGGAAACCTGTAAGGTGTGTACCACCTTCATGTGTGTTAATGTTATTAACGTATGCGTGGATGTTTTCTGTGAAAGAAGTATTGTATTGAATTGCAATTTCAACAGGAACTTCATCTTTTACTGTTGCAATATGAATTGTTTTTTCAATTAATGCTTCACGAGTTTGGTCAAGATATTCTACAAACTCTTTAAGACCTTCTTCTGAATAAAAAATTTCTTTTTTAAATTCTCCGTTTTCGTCTTTTTCTCTTTTATCAGTTAAAGTAATATGTATGCCTTTGTTTAAGAAAGAAAGTTCTCTCATTCTTGTTGCAAGTATGTCGTACTTGTATTCTGATGCATTAAAAATTGATAAATCAGGATAAAAAGTTATTTCTGTTCCATGTTTATCAGTTTCTCCTATAACTTCAACTTCTGAAACGGGTTTACCTATTGAGTATTCTTGTTTGTAAATTTTACCGTCTCTATATACTTTTGCAATTAATGTTGTAGAAAGTGCATTTACACAGGAAACCCCAACACCATGTAAACCTCCTGAAACTTTATAAGAATCTTTATTAAATTTACCTCCTGCGTGTAAAACTGTCATTACAACTTCAAGGGCTGATTTTCCTTCTTTTTCATGAAAATCAACAGGAATTCCTCTACCGTTATCTAAAACAGTAATTGAGTTTCCTTCGTTAATTGTAACTTCTATATGTGTACAATGTCCGGCAAGAGCTTCGTCAATTGAGTTGTCAACTACTTCATATACAAGGTGGTGAAGTCCTCTTTCGCCTACATCACCTATGTACATTGCAGGACGTTTTCTAACTGCTTCTAATCCTTCTAATACTTGAATATTACCTGCTGAATAATCAGCGTTTTTATTTTTATCTGCCATAATTTTATTATCTCCTTTAATCAAAAATAAGATTGCGAAAATAGTCATTTTTTACAACAAAAAAAAATCTTAAACAAAAAGTTTTTAACACTTATTTTTAATTGTAAACGTCTGATTTATAGATTGTTTAGTAAGAGTGTGTGTTTTGTGAGTTTTTTGTAATTTTGCATTAAAAAATAAATGAATAAAAAAGCTAAATTTTGTTATGATTATCCTCGACCTGCATTAACGGTTGATTGTGTTTTATTTTCTGAAATAAATAATGAAAAAAGCATTCTTTTAATACAAAGAAAAAATGAACCTTTTAAAGATGCTTGGGCATTTCCGGGTGGTTTTGTTGATATGGATGAAACAACTTATGATGCCGCAAAGCGTGAATTAAAAGAGGAAACAGGAATTGAAATAAATAATTTAGTTCAAGTTCATACATTTAGTGATGTTGATAGAGACCCAAGAGGTAGAACTGTTTCGGTTGTTTATTTTTCAGAAGTTAAAAGTGAAGATTTTGAAATAAATGCAGGTGATGATGCAAGTGATGCAAAATGGTTTTCTTTAAAGAATTTGCCAAAACTTGCTTTTGACCATGATATGATTTTAGAATTTGTTTTAAAAAGATTTAATTAAAATTATTTTCTGTTAAGCTGTTTCCTAAGTTAAAGCATTTTTCTAATAGTTTCTGATTTCTTTTATAATCAGGTTCTGCAATTTTTTCGGGTAAACCTAATTTTTTATATAGAACTTTTAGTGCTTCTGAACTTCTAACAACTTGGTTGGTAAGAGCTAAGCGTGTTCCTGTAATTACATGCAACTTATTTTCTTTTCCCATTTCTTCTGAAATAAATTCAAATAAATCAATAACAGGTTTTGCGTCGGTAACATCGGAAGAACCCATTGGCAAAATAAGAACAATATCTTTTTTCCATTCTTGGTGTGGTGTGTGAATTAAGCCGGTTTCGGTTATTTTTATGTGCATAAATGAACGAAATCTGTCAATTATTGTTTTGAGTGGTGCTGTTACATGATGAAAATATATTGGTGTTGCAAAAACAAGTATGTCAGATGCTAAAATTCTTTCGCTTATTTCTTGCCAGTCATCAGTAGTAATTGAACATTTTTTTAAAACATTACAACGCAAACATCCGCCACAGTTCTTTACATTTGCCTTGTATGCATCAATTATAACAATATCATTTGTGTTTTGTTTTGCTCCTTTTATAAATTGTTGTGTAAGGAAATGTGTGTTTCCTTTTGGTCTTGGACTTCCGTTGAATATTGTTATTTTTTTCATTAAAAAAAGATAAATGGCTAGATAAGTAAAATATTTGCACAAATATTATGCTAAATATTTAGTAAAAATTACCAAACTATCAGAAAAAGTTTAGTAAATTTTACTAAATTAAAGACAGTTTTGCAGTTTTAATTTTAGGATTATAATTTTTACTTAATGCACAACCTGAGCATCCTCCTGCACAAGAAAAACTTTTTGCTTTATTTTTTTTAGGAAATAAGAATATATAAAAATTATATAGTGTGTATATAATTGCTAAAAGTATTATTATGTATGTTATAATTTCTTGTATCATTAGTTTTAATTTTTAAATTAAACTTCCTATTTGGTAAATTGCAAATGAAAGTAACCACGCTAAACTTGTTGTGTAAATTGCCAAGAAACTTGCCCATTTCCAACTTCCACTTTCTTTACGGACAGCAGCAATTACTGCAACGCAAGGAAAATAAATTAAAATAAATACCAAAAATGAAATTGAAACAAGTGGTGTAAAAACTTTTTCTCCTTTATGATTACCACTTTTATAAGTTTCTGATTTTATTGCATTTTTAAGTGCCTCTGATGATTTTTCGTCAGTAAATTCTGCACCGTAAAGTACGCCCATTGTGCTAACAACAATTTCTTTTGCCGCAATTCCTGAAACTATACTTACACCTATTTTCCAGTCGAAACCCAAAGGACGAATTGCCGGTTCAATAAAATGACCTATTTTTCCTATGTATGAGTTTTCTTGCAGAATAATCTTTTTTTCGGCTTCTAATTTTGCAATTGTTTCTGAATTTTCAGATTTGTTATTTTTTATTTGCTCAATTTTGGCATCGATTAATTTTGTTTTTTCATTGTTTAAAGGAAAATATCCTAATGCCCAAATTATTATTGATGCAATTAAAATTACACCTCCCATTTTTTGCAAATATTGTGAGCCTTTATGCCACATATGTTTCAAGGAAACTTTAAAAATTGGTTTTCGATATGGAGGAAGCTCCATAACAAAAGGTGCATCTTTTGATTTGAAGAAGATTGCTTTGAAAATTTTTGCAACAATTATTGAAATTACTATTCCTGATGCATAAATTAAAAATAGCACAGTTCCTGCATTTTCAGGGAAGACTGCTCCTATAATTACCAGATAAATTGGTAAACGAGCACTACACGACATAAACGGATTTATGAGCATTGTTAGTAATCTGTCGTTACGATTTTCTAATGTTCGGGTTGCCATTACGGCTGGAACATTACAACCAAATCCCATTACTAATGGTATAAATGATTTTCCGTGTAAACCTATTTTGTGCATTAATTTATCGGTTATAAATGCAGCACGCGACATATAACCTGTATCTTCCATTAAGGAAATTATAAAAAATAGAATTAATATGTTGGGAAGAAAAACGATAACTCCGCCAACACCTCCTATAATTCCGTCAATAATAAGGTCTTTTAACATGCCTTCGGGCATAAATGTTTCGATTGTTTTTGCAATGAAAGAAACCGCATTTTCAATCCAACTCATAGGATATGCCCCAAGCGAAAATGTTGCTTGAAACATAAGCCACATCATAAAAACAAAAATTGGTATCCCCCAGTATTTATGTGTAAGTATGCTATCTATTTTAAAAGTTTTTTCATCAATTTTAACTTTTCCTTTTTTGAATGTTTCTTTTAATGCACCTCTTATAAAACCATAACGTGCATCTGTAATTAAGGTTTCTGTATCTTCTTTAAGATGTATAGAAATTCTTTTTCTAAGTTTATTGCTGAGCTGAATAATTTCATTTCCGTTAGGAAGTTTTTTTATGAGCTTAATAATTTCATTATCATTTTCAAGTAAACTTAATGCTAAAAAACGAGGTGCAACTTTTCTTGTAAGAGAAATGTTTTCATCGATATAAATTTTTTCTTGAAGTTGAGAAACTGCTTTTTCAATTGGTTTTCCGTAGTTGATGTGAACGTGCCTTGTTATTGTATCTTTATCTTCATAAACTTCAATAAGTTTATCAAATAATTTATCAATGCCTTCACCTTTTGCTGCAATTGTTGGAATAATTGGAACTCCTATCATTGATGCAAGTGCTTCGTAATCAAATTTATCGCCTCTTTTTTCAAGTTCGTCATACATGTTTAGTGCAATGACAACTTT
>JAADEE010000271.1 GCA_013153575.1 Chlorobiota bacterium | reverse complement strand
TGGTTTTCCGCAAGTTTTTAATAATGCCGAAGCTGATACATCATATTTAAACAGAATGACAGAATTATTTTCAAAAATAAAAAAAGGAGAAACAGAAGAAATTGAAGGTATCTATGGAAGTATGGTTCAAGATATTCAAAAACTTAATGAATTTCAGGAAAATCATGTGTATCAGATAATTATACACTCAAAAGGTGGAATTAAAATTAAAGAAAATATGGATTAAATGCAAATTAAATCTTATTAAATAATTATCAAATAATAAACAAAAGATTATGGGCAACTCACAAGAATTATTAAAACAAATTAATTGGTTTATCGAGCCGGTTTCAAATTTTATTTTATGGTTGTTTACAACATCAACAGGCTATGTTTTAATGCTTATATTTTTAGTTTTATACCTGCTTTTTACAATAATGAATGCAATGCGAGTAAGAAAACTTGCACATGAAGCTGTTAGTAGAAATTTAAGAGTGCCTTTTTTTGAGAAATTGTATATCTTTTTTAGTGAACTTGTAAAAGCATTTTTAGGAATAATTTCAAAGTTGCCGGTTTTACTTGGTGTTTTCTTAATACTTTTTGGAATAGTTGGTTTATCAAGTGCATTAAGTTCGGTCGATGATTTCATAGACAATCAAAAGCGAATAAGTGAAATGAAAACCGTTGTAAAAAACCTAAATAAAAGTTACATTGTTGCAAAAATGGAAATTGTAGATGTTAATTATATTGAAAATAAAACTTCATTAAAAGTATATTTCTACGATTATGAATTAGATGATTATTTGCCTGAAACACAAGATATTGAAATAAAAGGGCACGACATTTATTTCTTAAATTATGTAATGAATTTTGATTATTCAGAAATTGCATCCGGCAAAAAAGTAAATCTTGTAATGCCTTATAAAATTTTTAGTGAAGAAGTTGCCAAAGATGATGGGATTTTGCTTCAAACTACTGATAAAGATGGAATTCCATACATATTCCACAGAGATGATGATGAGATTTACGGCATTGATAAAGGAAATTATTACGAAAGATTAAAAGAATTTTCAGAATATATGCAAGACAGTGAAAAAGCAAGAAAAGCAGGAATAAAAAGCTTTTATGCTGCTGCACCTCATTTTGTAAACGGAATAAGGAAAGGACAAAAAATTGTAATTTGGTCAGAGCAAACAGGAGGTTTGGTTTTAAAAAGAGAAAGAACATTTTAAGAATTGAAAGGAGATTTTCCAAATCTTTAAGATTTGGAAAATCTGAGATTGAAAATGCAAGAACTTCAAAATGACATACAATTTCTTAAAGGTTTAGGACCAAAACGAGCTGAACTTTTAAACAAAGAACTAAATATTTTTACTTTTAATGATTTGCTAAATCATTTTCCTTTCAGATACATTGACAGGTCGAAGTTTTACAAAGTAAAAGAACTTAATGAAGGTTTGCAAAATGTTCAGTTAAAAGGAATTATACGTAATTTTCAAACAAAAGGAAGCAAATATAAAACATATCTTACTGCTGAATTTTCAGATGATACAGGAACAATTGAGCTTATTTGGTTCAAGGGCATAAAATGGATTTCACAAAACCTAATTTCAGGAAAAGAATACATAATTTTTGGAAAACCTGCAAGATACGGCAGGAAAATAAATATTGCACATCCCGAAATTGATAAACCCGAAGATGCACAAAAAAAAATGTCATCTTCTTTACAAGCTGTTTATCCGTTAACAGAAAAACTTTCAAAAAAAGGATTAAATTCAAAAGCAATAAATAAAGCTCTTGCTGATGTTTTTACAAAACTTCCTGCAAAATTACCGGAAACATTACCGGCATATATCATTCAAAAATTAAAACTTATAACAAGGCACGAAGCAATAAAAAATATTCATTTTCCAAAAGATAACAACACACTTCAAAAAGCAATTTTTAGATTAAAATTTGAAGAATTATTTTACATTCAATTAAATGTACTTCAAGTAAAATATAACCGAAAATTAAAGTTTAAAGGTTATAAGTTTGAAAAAGTTGGAGATTTTTTTAACCGATTTTATAATGAAAAATTACCATTTGAGCTAACAGGAGCACAAAAAAGAGTAATAAAAGAAATTCGTAAAGATTTTGCTTCCGGTAAGCAAAGCAACAGACTTTTACAAGGTGATGTAGGTAGCGGAAAAACACTTGTTGGATTAATGCTTATGCTAATTGCTTTGGATAATGGATTTCAGGCAAGCATAATGGCACCAACTGAAATTCTTGCACAGCAACATTTTGCAACTATTTCTAAATTTGTTGAAGGACTTGGTATAAATGTTTCATTATTAACAGGTTCAACAAAAACAAAAGAAAGAAGAATACTTCATGAAAATCTTAAAAATGGCAACATACACATATTAATAGGTACACATGCTTTAATTGAAGATGTTGTTCAGTTTCATAATTTAGGACTTGTTATAATTGATGAGCAACATAGATTTGGTGTAGCACAAAGAGCAAAAATGTGGAAAAAAAACAAGCGTCCGCCACATGTAATTGTTATGACGGCAACGCCTATTCCACGAACTTTATCAATGACAATTTACGGAGATTTAGATATTTCAATAATTGATGAACTTCCTAAAGGCAGAAAACCTATAAAAACAATTCATTCTTATGATGCAAAACGGCTTCCTGTTTTTAAATTTGTAAGAGAGCAAATAAAAGCAGGCAGACAAGTTTATTTTGTTTATCCATTAATTTACGAATCTGAAAATTTTGAATATAAAGATTTAGAAGATGGATTAGAAAGCATAAGTCGTGCATTTCCACCACCTGAATTTGCAATAAGCGTAGTTCATGGGCAAATGAAACCCGAAGAAAAAGAAAAATCAATGAATATGTTTGCAAAAGGCATAACAAACATAATGATTGCAACAACAGTAATTGAAGTAGGGGTTGATGTTCCTAATGCTACTGTTATGGTTATTGAAAGTGCCGAAAGATTTGGGCTTTCACAACTTCATCAATTACGAGGAAGGGTAGGACGTGGTGGTGAGCAATCCTATTGTATTTTAATGACATCATACAAATTGTCGAAAGATGCAAAAAAACGAATTGAAACAATGGTTGAAACTAACGATGGATTTAAAATTGCAGAAGTAGATATGAAACTTCGAGGACCCGGTGAAACTGAAGGAACACGCCAAAGCGGAATGCCATTTGAACTTAAACTTGCAAATTTGCGTGATGACTATAAACTTTTAGAGCTTGCCCGCCATATTGCCACAGATGTTTTAGAAGCAGATGCCGAATTAACCAAAGATGAAAATCAAATACTTGTTAGGCAAATTAAAAAAATGAAAACCTCTAACCTTAATTGGGGAGTTGTTAGTTAGTAAAGCAAGTTATTTAAAGGTTTATTTTTATTTTATTAAAATGTTGAAAGTTTACATTTTAAATAAAAAACGTATTTGCTTTATGGAAATAAGCATTTAATATACTATGATTTTATAATAAAAAATTGTTTCTTTGTTATGAAATCAATAATAAAAATAAAATGAAAGAAGAAACATTACAAGGAATGGAAAAATGGTCTGATAAAGCTATAGAAATGATAATGGAATACGGACCAAAAGTAGTTTTAGCAATAGTAGTTTTAATACTTGGATTTTTTATTGCAAATAAACTTACCAAACTAATAAAACGGTTAATGGATAAACGAGGGGTTGAAGTTTCATTGCAATCTTTTGTTGGAAGTTTAGTAAGTGTACTTTTAAAAGCAATGGTTGTTATAAGTGTTGCTGATATGGTTGGTGTAGAAACTACATCATTTGTTGCTGTTATAGGAGCTGCAGGTTTGGCTGTAGGTTTAGCTTTGCAAGGAACTTTACAGAACTTTGCAGGAGGTGCTTTAATTATGATTTTTAAACCTTTTAAAGTAGGAGATTTAATTGAAGCTCAAGGACATATTGGTTCAGTTAAAGAAATTCAGATTTTTGTAACTACATTATTAACTCCTGAAAATAAAACTGTTATAATTCCAAACGGAGCAATTTCAAATGGAAATATTACAAACTACACTGTTGAAGGTAAAATTAGAGTTGATTTAAATTTTGGAATTTCATACAATGCAGATATTAAGGCTGCAAAAGAAACTTTGCTTGATGTTATGACTTCTCATGATAAAGTTCTTAAAAATCCTGCACCTTTTGTGGGAGTTGAGTCTTTAGGAGACAGCTCCGTAAATTTAGCTGTAAGACCATATACTAAACCTGAAGACTATTGGGATGTTTATTTTTATGTTTATGAAAAAGGTAAAGAAGCGTTAGATAAAGTAAATGTAGAAATACCATTTCCTCAAGTGGTTGTTCATATGGATAAATAAAACTTTTTATAAATAATTTCGTAAATAGCGTATAGGTATTAATCTTTACGCTATTTTTGTGCTCATTATTTACAAATATTTAACTTTAATTAAATTTATGAAAAACTTAATACTAATATTTACATTTTTTGTATCATTTCAAATTACTTTAGCACAAAAAGATAAGACTAATATTAAAAATGAATTAATTATAGGAACAGAAACAAACATAAACAATAATTACCCTATATATCCTGCATTTGAATATTCATATTCACAATCAATTTATTTACAATCTGAGGTTGGTGATGCTGATGTAATTTCTAAAATATGGTATAACTTTGGAGGACGTTCTTTAGAAAAATCAAATAATTGGACAATTTACATGGGACATACTTCTAAAAATCAGTTTGATAGTGTAAATGATTGGATTAATGTTAATGAGTTAACTTTAGTATATTCAGGAACTTTTACACCTCCGTCAGAAACGGGTTGGATAGAATTTGATATTGAAGATTTTAACTATAATGGAATAGATAATCTAGTAATTGCTGTTGATGAAAATTCTGTTGATAATGATCCTTTTGCTGATAATAATTTTTATACAACAAATGTAACTAATGATAGAGGAATTATGGATTACTCAGATTCTGAAAATATAGATCCAAATTCTCCACCTGAAAATGCTATTGTTGATGCAGTAATTCCAAATATAAAACTTTTTAAAGGAGTTTATCCTGAAACTGATGCTTCAATTAAGGAACTTATTTCACCATTAGGGTATAATTGGTTATGGAATGCAGGAGTTGAGGATATTAAACTTAAAATTGAAAATAAAGGAACTGCAAATTTAACATCTGCTACTATAAATTGGAAAGTTAATGATGTTCAACAAGCTTCATATAGTTGGACAGGTGATTTAGAGCAAAATGCTTCAGAAATTATTACAATTGGGAATTATGACTTTTCCGATAAAGGAACATATACAATAAATTTTGAAATTGTTGCTGATGATGATGGTAATGATGCAAATAATACATTATCTTCAAAATATGAAACCATGCAAGCATTTGTAACAGATTTAACAGATAGCTTTGAAGATTATTCATATCCAAATACTCCTGACTATTGGCAAGTTGAAACAAATGTTGTGGCTTGGATTGTTGATGATAGAATTGCAAAGACAGGAACAAATTGTTTAAGAACTTTTTATGATGCAGATGAACCTAAAAATGATTGGGCTTTTTCACCTTATATTAAACTTGTTGGTGGAAGCAACTATTCTATAAAATTTTGGGTACATGCATTAGGTTGGGATGATGTTGGTGAAAGTTTAGAATTTTATGCAGGGACAGAACAAAATTCTGTAAATATGACAGATATGCTTTGGGCTGACGATGCTCTTATTACAGAAAGTGATGATGATAATTGGATAGAAATTTCAACAAATTATACACCTCCTTCTGATGGAAATTATGTATTTGGCTGGTACGCTAATTCTGTTAAAGATTTAGATGATATAGCAATTGACGATTTCTCTATAACAGGTGAAACTGCAAGTGTTCAAAATTCTGAAAAAATAGATATTAATGTTTATCCAAATCCTACAAACGGATTAATTAATATTGCAATAGAAGAGCCTGTTAATCTTAAAATATATAATTCACAAGGTAAAAAAATTGAACAAAAATATCTTCTTAAAAATGAAAATGTTAATTTAAACAATTCAGGAATATACTTTTTGAAATTTGAAAATTCACAAGGTACATTTGT
>JAADEE010000067.1 GCA_013153575.1 Chlorobiota bacterium | reverse complement strand
GTATAATAATTATTGTATAAGATGTGGTTCTTCTAGATTATATAGTGAAATAGATATCGAAAGACAGAGTGTTGGTAGATATTCAAGTGCAGATGTAGAAATTTTAACTATTAGATGCTCTATTTGTTGGTTAAACCCTGCAAAAGAGAAACCAAAAAACTTTTTAGAAAAAATTAAACGATTATTTAAAAATAATAAAAAAGAAAGAATTCTTAAAGTATATAATTGGTGGGATGATAAATTTTAAAATATAAAGAATAAAAACAATAATAATTTATTATAAGAAAGTTTAATGGAGGATATTAAATAATGTTGAAATTAAATACCTTTAATATAAATGGTACTTTTTTTGTATTTAGAATATTTATAGAAAAAAAACAGGATATTTTCTTTTGTTTTACGGCAAAATTTCTATATTTGTAGTTAATAAAAACAGGAACATTGAAAAAAATAATTGGAATATTGTTGGTATTGCTATCGGTATCGCAAGTAGGTATCTCACAAATAGCACATTATTCGCAGTTTTATTCTACACCAATGACAATTGCACCGTCATTCGCAGGATTAACTGAGGCAAGTAGGTTATCTATTAACTATAGAGATCAGTGGCCGTCTGTACCTGGTGTTTTCAGAACATATTCTGTTGGTTTAGATCATTATTTTTCCAGAGCAAAAAGTGGTGTTGGTATCCTTGCATTTAGAGATGTTGCCGGTACTGGAAGTTTAGGTCTTACAGAATTTGGTTTACAATATTCATATAAAATAAAAGTTGGACAAAAAAGAGGTAATTTAAATTCTGAATGGTTTTTAAGACCTGGAATTCAGTTTAAATATTCTGAACGTTCATTAGATTTTGAAAAACTTACTTTTGGAGATCAAATTTTAGGAGGACAATCAGTATCTGTTGAAGCTCAACCTCTAACCTCAAAACCATATATTGATTTTACAGCTTCTTTATTAGGATATACAGATTTATATTGGGCAGGTTTTTCTGTTGATCATCTTTTACAACCACGTCAATCTTTACTTGGTTCCGGTGATAAAATGGCTATGAAATATACTGTTTTTGGAGGTGCAAAAATTATGTTAAAATCTCAGAGAAACAGAAGAGTAAGGTATGACAGAGAAGGTGAGAATGTTACACTTGTTATGAATTATCAATATTGGGATAAGTTTGACCAACTTGATATTGGAGGTTATTGGACGCACGCCCCTTTGATACTCGGAGCTTGGTTTAGAGGTATTCCTATTATGGATAAACAGAATGATTCATTTGATAATATTGATGCAATTATTGTTTTGGTTGGTTTTAAATTATCTCCAAACTTACAAATAGGATATAGTTATGATATGACTATTATAAGAAATTTATTCAGTCAAACAGGAGGTTCTCATGAATTCTCAATTGTTTACGAATTTAATAAAGGTTTAGATAAAAGGTATAAGCATACAATTATTCCTTGTCCTAGCTTCTAAAAGAAATAAAAAGGCTTCATTTTAAATGAAGCCTTTTTTTATGGTATTTGCAGATATTTATGAAGTTGAACAGATAAATTCCACTTAGGGTTTTTCTTTATATACTCAATTATTTTAGGAGTATTTTCTTCTCTTCGGCTCCATTCCGGTTGTAAATATAATTTACAATTATCTGAAACTTTTTTTGCTGATTCTTCTGCCCAAATAAAATCTTCATCATTATAAATTATCATCTTTAATTCATCTGCTTGTAAATTAACTTCTTTAACAGGTGGTTTTTGTTGCTTCGGAGAAAGGCAAATCCAATCCCAATTTCCTGTTAAAGGGTAAGCTCCTGATGTTTCAATGAAAGTTTGTAGGTCTTTTTCTTTTGCTTTTTTACAAAGATAATTTAAATCATAACTAGAAGGCTCTCCTCCTGTAACAACAATTGATTTTGCTTCTGATTTATATGCAGCTTCAATAATGGAATCGGTTGATGCCAAAGTATGCATATCTAAATTCCACGATACTTTTGTATCACACCAACGACAACCAATATCACAACCTCCAATTCTTATAAAATATGCAGCTTTGCCGGTATGGTATCCTTCACCTTGTATTGAATAAAACTCTTGAATTAAAGGAAGTTTTTTTCCTCCCTCAAAAATATCTGTTTCAATCTTGTTCATTAATAAATGCTAATTTATGTAATTATAAAAATATTCTCATTAAATTTGAGCCTGCAAAGTATTATATTTTTAATGAATTCTAAAAATAAAATATCTTAGCTTTTTTAATAATACTTATTTTATAATAGAATGAAGAAGTTTTTTATAATTATTATTCCTATTTTGATATTGTTTTCTTGCAAAAATAATGAAAAAAAAGAAAAAGATTTTTTAGTAAAAGGTTATATAACAGGATATTTTGAAGGAAAAGTTGTTTTAAGTAAGTATGATGACGGGCATTTAGTTCCAATAGATTCTGTTTGGATGACTAAAAACCAATTTAAATTTAAGCATGTAAAAGTTAACACGCCTGAACTTTATTACATAATTGTTGATGATGGTGAAATTATTATTGAGTTCTTTATGGAACAAAATGATATTCAAATAAATGCAGATTATAATACTAAAGAAAATTTAGAGGTTGAGGGCTCAAAAACACATGATGAATATGTTTCATTTTTAGAAAATAATGTTGTTTTTGAAAACAAACAAAGTAGAATATATGAGCAGAAAGAACTTGCAATGTCAAATAATGATACAAGTTTACTTTCTCAATTAGAAAAAGAATATGCAAGTGTTGCTGATGAACAAATTTCATTTATTAAAAAATATGTAAATGAAAATAACAATAGCTTTGTTTCTGTTTTTATAGCAAGTAGAAGTTTGGCTGATTATTTAGATTTGAATGAATTAGAAAAGTTAAAAGATAATTTTACCGATACTATAAAATCTTCGATATATTTTAAAGAGTTACAAGATAAAATTGCAGTAAGAAAAAGAACACAAATAGGAATGCAAGCACCTGATTTTACTCTTGCAGATACTTCCGGAAATAACATTTCATTATCATCATTACAAGGAAAATATGTTTTGCTCGATTTTGCTGCATCATGGCACGGTATAAGCAGAAGCAGAAATCATGAGTTAAATAAAATTTATAAAAAATATAATAAAAAAGGTTTTGAAATTCTTCAAGTTTCTTTTGAACGAAATATGAAACAATGGAAAAATGTTTTAGATGCAGATAATGTTAAATGGATTTGTGTTTCTGATATTAAGGCATTAGATTCAGATATTATAAAACTTTATGGGATAAGAAAATTGCCTACAAACTTTTTACTTGATAAACAAGGAAAAATTATTTATTCAAATTTAAGTCCTGAAAAGTTAAATGAAGTTTTGAAAAACTTGTTATAAACGTGATTTTGTAAGCTATTTTGCTTTTACAACTCTAACAGTTCCTTTATATTCTTCATTAGTTTTATTATTTGAAAGAATATAATAATAAACAGCAGGGCTTACATTATTTCCATTCCAATCGTTTTGATAATCAGATGAATAGTAAACTTCTTCGCCCCAGCGAGAATATATTGTAAGTTCCCATGCATCTTCTTCAATGCCTTTTATTTTGAAAAGTTCATTGATACCATCATTTGTAGGTGTGAAAATATTAGGTATGTAAATATCACCGCAATATTTTGTTGAAATATTTATACTATCAGACCAAGTGCCACAAATATTTGAAGTTGTAAGTTTATAAAAACCTTCTTCTGTAACTAAAAAACTTGCATTTGTGCTTTCATCTTGCCAAATGTATTTAGTATCATCATTAAGGTTAGGAGATAAAAGCAAAGGTAAATCTTCGCAAATTGTAGTGTCGTTACCAAAATTAAATCTTGGTAAATGTTTGTGAAATAATGATATAGTGTCTGAATTTTTACAATTATCTAAATTTGAAACTTCAACAAAAAATATACCTGCGGTATCTGTCTCAAAAAATGAATTTGTTGAATTATCTTGCCAAACATAAGTGTAATTTTCGTGAAAAGCATCAATTTTAAAAGTTGAATTTTCGCAAAAACTTGTATCATTGCCTAAATTAATTTCAGGAACTTCTGAAAAAATAATATTTATAGTATCTGAATTTTTGCAAGTTGTATAAATATTCTGAATTTCAACCCAATATTTATTAGTTGTGTTAACTTCTAAAATTGAATCTGTTGAAGCATCATTCCATAAATAGGATAGGTGAGGAGAGTATGCGTTTAATGTGTAATTGTTTGTAATACAAAAAGTTGTATCGTTTCCTAAATTGAGTTTAGGCAAAGGAATAATTTTTACATTCTCAGAATAATTATTTGAAATATTGTTGTACCAAATTGTTAAGTTTACTTTGTAAATACCTGCTTCCGAAAAAATATGATAAGGTGAAATGTCTTTACTTATATTTGAACTTCCCGATAAAATATCATTAAAATTCCAAATTACAGAATCAATTTCTGAAATATTATTTATAGTAAAATGTGTGCTGTCATGTAAGCACCTGTTTTCATACTTAAATGATGCTTTCTTAAAATACGATTGAATAAAATCGGGTAAACCTTGCGAAGATTTTTTTCCGTCAAGATAAAGAGCATTATTTTCAAAACCACAATTTGCAGGTAAGCTGTCAGGATAATTTATTACACTTAAATAGTTTGTTGTATCTGTTGAAATGTATAATTTCCCATTGTTTGCAAGTTGTAATGCACCAACAATTGATTCAAATTCTGCAATTTCTGTTACCGATGCAATTATATCTGAACTTGTTCCTGCATTTAAATCAGCTTGCATAAGTTTGTGATGGTCAGACATATAAAGTTTAGAACAATCAGGTGAAAATTCACAACCATACGAGGTTAACGGATAATTAAAAGTAATAGGGTTTGAAATTACGCCTGTTTCATTGTCAAAATCAAATAATTCATAAAGTGCTAAACCTAAAATTGCAACTACTATTTTATTTCCATTAGGCGATGCCTTTAAGTAACCTATTGATGCAACATAAAAAGGGTCAGGTCCTTCATGCACAGTTCCTGTTGAGCTAATAACAGGACTTGAACTTATGCCATTTTCTGTAATTAACCAACTATAAAAATTGTTATTTCCCCAGTCGTGTGTAATTAACCAAATATCTGTTCCGTTTTTGTGTTTCACGGCTGTAATTTTTTCAGTAACAGTATCTAATAATTGTGTGTTTTTTTGAATAACTTCACCATTACCATTATTTCTTTTTGTGTTAACTATTGAAAAATTTAAACCTTTATGTTGATAATCAGGATAACCGTCTTTATATAAAACATCAACTGTGAAAATGTAAAAAACACTATCAATATTTGGTTTAGGAATTATAATTGCCGATTGTGTAGAGGAAGGGTCGCCAAATAATCCGGTACCGTTTTCCATAATTTGATGTTCTTTATTCCAAACAGTCATGCCATTTGTGTAGAAAAGCAAATTTCCTGTGCTGTCGGAAATTGTAGCAGAACCTTCTAAATTTTTTAATTGTCCGTTTGTAAGAGGTTCTGCATTTCCGGAACTAAAATCTATTCCTGCATTATTTCCAAAATACCAATAATCAGCTTCATGTTGCGAAAAAAGTTTAAAGCTTAGAAGAATTAAAATACTTATTATGAGAAATTTATATTTCACATCTTGCTAATTTGGTATTTCTAAAAGTTTTAAAAGAAATGGGTTATTTTATAATATAACTCTGTTTATTCCAATATCATATTCTTTATTAAAAATAACGTCTTTTAATTTGTTATAGTCGGTTTTGTTTTTTACAAAATCAATTTTATTTGTATCAATTATTAAGAATTTAAATTCATTTCGGTGTTGTTTCATATATTCGAAATAACCATTCTGAATTTTTTCAAGATATTCAGGTTTTATATCTTTTTCGTAATCTCTACCTCGTTTTTTTATGTTCTTAATTAAATGATATGTATCTAAATACAAGTAAACATACAAATCGGGTTTGGGTAAAGATGTATAAATAATATCAAAAATTCTTCTGTAAAGTGCATATTCATCTTCTGAAAGTGTATTTCTTGAAAAAATTAATGACTTTGTGAAGTAATAATCTGATACTACAAAGGATTTGAACAAATCTCTATTTCTAATTTCTTTATTTAATTGATGAAACCTGTC
>JAADEE010000245.1 GCA_013153575.1 Chlorobiota bacterium | reverse complement strand
AACAGGTGTTTTAGCACTTTCGTATATCCATAAAAGAAAACCAAAAGTTTCTATGTTAGTTTTTGATATACACGCAAATTTTAGTAAAAAAGCAACTACAAAAATATTTTTTACTTGCGAAGATGGTTTGAAAATTAAAAATGCTGTTGAGGAGAGTTTAAAAACAGGGGAGGGTGTTACGGTTAAGGTTAAATCAACAGGTAAAAATATAAATGGAGATGTTGTTTCTGAATTTTATTTTACTTGGACTTTTAAACCTGTTTCACGAAAATCATAAGTTTTGTTTTTTAATTATTAATATGTTGAAAAATTAAATATGAAAAAGAAATTAATTTATTTTGTTGTTTATTCTGTATTGATGTTTCTGATGTTATATTTTTTTACAACAAATAAAGATTTGTTTAAATCAATAGTTATTACAATAATTTCAGGTATAGTGGCAACTTTCTTAACTTTTTGGATTGTCTCAAAAAGAAGTTAATGTAAATAAATTAATTAATATTAACCGCAAGTTGAAAAAACAACTTGCGGTTTTATTGCTTATTTTAAAATGTTGAATTTTGAATCTTTCATTCTATAAAAAATTAAACTATCCGAAATTACAATTTCAATAATATCTAAAACAATAAAATCAACTAATATTTTTTCGGCATAATTTTTTGTAATATTGGCAAGTTTTTTAAATTTTGAGAATGTAATATAATCATTTTCAGAAAGATATTTTAATATTAATTTTTCTGCGTCATTATATTTTATTTTAACTCCTGTTTCCTTTTTTTGTTGTTCCCAAACCTTTAAAAGAAGTCCGTTTGCAAGTAGGTTTTGGTCTTTAACTCTAACAAAGGCTTTCATTTTACCTTTTTCGTCAGGTGCAAAATGAGGTCTGTTTTTACTTTTTTCAATAATAACTTCAAGGACTTGTTTTCCGTTAATGTTGTGTTTTAAAGTTTCAAATTTAACTTCCGGTCTTGTGTATAGTTGCGATGCAGCTTCAATCATATGATATTCTTCTTCACTACGTACACCTGCAATACTGCCATTGTCTTTTACTCCTATAAGAAGTCTTCCACCATCAGTATTTGCAAATGCAGAAAGTGAACGAGCTATTTTTTTAGAATCGTTTATAGCAAATTTAAAGTCTAATTGTTGGTGTTCGCCTTGCTCAATTAATTTTATTATATGATGTTTTTTTTGCATTCTTTATTAAAATGAATGCAAATATAATAATGTGGAATTAAGGTTCAAAAGTCTTTCTTATAATTCATCAAAAAGCATTTCATTAAGTTGTGTCATAACTTCACCTGCTTTTCCTTGAAGAAAAATATCTGTTATTGTTTCGGTATATGTAGTTCTTTGAGGATTAATTTCAATAATAGTTGCACCTTTTTGTTTAGCAATTCTTGGGATTGATGCAGCAGGTTCAACAAGTCCTGTTACTCCTATAAGAATAAACAAATCTGCTTTTTCAGCTTCTGCAAAAGAGTTTTTGTAAGCATCTTGCGGAATACCTTCACCAAAGAAAATAAAATCAGGTTTTAACAGACCTTTACAATATGAGCATTTTGGAGGGAGTTTATCTAAGTTAACATTTTCAACTTTGTGTTTCTTTCCACATTTTGTGCAAAGCATAACTTTTGAATTTCCATGAAACTCAAAAACCGTTTTGCTACCTGCTTCATAATGTAAATTGTCAATATTTTGGGTTATGATTGCTTTTAGATTACTTTTTTTTTCAAGTTCTGCAAGAGCAAAATGTGCAGGATTAGGTTTTGCTTTTCCAAAATAATCATAGAAAATTTCACGAATAATTTCCCAAGAATCTTTCGGGTTAGAATAAAAATAATTTAATTCAAGAACTTTTGTGTCGTATTTTGTCCATAAGCCACCTTCACCTCTGTATGAAGGGATGCCGCTTTCAACAGAGATTCCCGCACCGGTAAATGCTGTAATATGTTTAGCTTCTAAAATTGCATTAACAGCTTTTTTAAGATTTATTTCTAATAGATTTACCATTTTAAAAGTTATAAATTATGAGTTTTTAATTATAACTATCTTATTATTAAAATCAACTAATTGTCACATCAACTATTTCTTAATATAAATAGTTCCTTTTTTCTCAAATTTATCAGCAATTCCGCCAAGTATGCTTTCATGTTTTCCAACAATTAAGGCTCCACCTGTAAAAAGTGCATCGTAAAACATTTTAAATACTTTGTTTTGAAGTTTATGATTAAAGTATATTAAAACATTACGACAAAAAATAATATTGTATTTTACAGCAAAAGGATTTGTTAAATTCGTTAAGTCGTGTTTTTTGTATTGAACTTTGCCTAAAAGATTTTGCTTTACTCTTATTAAATTTCTGCTTCTTGAAATTTTAAAATAATCATTTATGTTATAATTATTTTTATTCTCACCGTAAGTTTCATTAAAGTTTTTTATGTATTCATCAATTTCGCGATATTTATATTTTCCTGATTCTGCAATTTTTAAAACATCAGTATTTATATCTGATGCATAAATACGTGATTTTTCAAATAATCCATGTTGTTTAAGAAGAATTAACATTGTGTAAACTTCTTGTCCTGTTGATGAACCGGCATGCCAAATATTAATTCTATGCTCATTTTTTAAAGGCGGAATTATATTTTTATTAATAGTTGCCCAAATTTCAGGGTCTCGAAAAATCTCAGTAGTGTTTACGGTAATATCTTTTACAACCTGCTCTAAAAAATCATTATTTGATGATATTTTACTAAGTAAACCATTCATATCAGTTCTTTGGTCAGACAATATTTTTTGCAACCTTCTGGTAAATGATTTTATAGAATATTCATCAAAATTATAGTCAGATTCCTTTTTTATTGTATCTAAAAATGATTTTATTTCTTGTTCTGTAAGCTCTATCATATAGCAACCAAAAATAAGAAAAATATCTTTTATAATAAACTTTTTAAAAATAAAATTTCTGATTAGTTTTGTAGAGGATAATAAATTAGAACAAAATACCTAAACCGAGAATAAATATATATATGCCATTTAAAAATTATAAATATAAATCTTTAAAATTATATTCATCATCTGAGTGGATGGTGGATTCTACAAAAAAATACAGGCGTGTTTTTGACAAGTCTGAGATTACATACCTTAGAACAGAATTATCATTTTATAATAAATTATTTGATGAAAAAGATTGGAATGCAAAAATAACAATTAAAGCATATGAAGTTTCTGAAAAGAAAAGAAAAGAAATTTGTAATCTAAGCAAAGAGATAACTGTAAGAAAAACGGACAATATTGCGTATGTCTATGAAAGTTGGGGAGTTGAAAACCCCGGAGGATACTGGAAAGCAGGAAAATATGTTTGTGAAGCGTATATTGATGATAAAATTGTAGGCACACAAGAATTTTTTATTTATGACATTGGGCTTGTTACTCCTGAAAACAATCCTTATTTCGAAGTTGTTTCATTAAAATTGTATGAAGCCGATTTTGACGGGTGGAAACAAGAAAAAAGAAAATATTTTAAAGAATTTAGCAAAAAAGAAACAAAATATATTTGGGTAGAATTAGCAATTAAGATAAAAACTAATAAAGAGTTTTACTTTGAATATTTTGTTAATTTCTATGATGATGCAGGTCAATATAAGGCAAAAATAGATTCTTTAAAACTTATTGAAAATGGTAATAAAGATGAAATTTTAATTTTTGAAAGAGGTTGGGGGAATTCTGCACCGGGCTCTTGGAAAGATGATAGGTATTCTGTTGAAATTGTATTTATGGATACACTTGTTGCATCTGCTACTTTTTTAATGGGTGAGAATAATGTTGAAGGAGAATTAAATGTTTCAAAAACTTCAAGAGAAGATATAGCAAATCCCGAAGATAATGAAACATTAGAAGATTTACTTGAAAATTTTGATAGTCTTATAGGTTTAAACAATATAAAACAAAAAGTTAAAGACCATATCACATATATTGATTTTCTAAAATTAAGACGTGAAAGAGGTTTTAAAGATACCGAAGATATTACTTTACATAGTGTTTTTACAGGAAATCCCGGAACAGGCAAAACAACAGTAGTAAAATTACTTGGCAAAATATATAAGAAAAAAGGACTTCTTTCAAAAGGACATGTTCATGAAGTTGATAGAGCAGAGCTTGTTGGAGAATTTATTGGACAAACAGCACCAAAAGTAAAAGCTGCAATAAAAGAAGCAAGAGGGGGAATTCTTTTCATTGATGAAGCATATATGCTTGTTCGTTCAAAAGAAGATAAAAAAGATTTTGGTAAAGAAGTTATTGAAGTTCTTGTAAAAGAAATGAGTGATGGTGAAAAAGACATTGCAATAATGATGGCAGGTTACCCAAAGGAAACAATGTTTATGATTAATTCAAACCCGGGTTTAAAATCCAGAATTAAATATTTTTTCCATTTTGATGATTATACACCAAACGAATTACATGAAATTGCAGAATATGCTGCAAATAAAAGAAATGTAAAACTTACAGAAGATGCATCGGAATTGTTAAATAAAATCTTAACAGAAGCATACCGAAATCGCGATCATACTTTTGGAAATGCAAGATATGCATATTCATTAATTGATGAGGCTAAAATGAATATGGGCTTACGAATTATGCAAAGCAAAGATATTGATAAACTTACAGAAGAGGAACTTTCTGTAATAACTTCTGAAGATATTAATAGAATTGAAAGCGTAAAATCAAAAAGCATTGTAAAAATTCCTGTTGATGAAGACTTACTCAAAGAAGCACTTGATGAAATGAATTCATTAGTAGGAATGGAAGAAATTAAAAATGAAGTTTATGAATTAATAAAACTAGTACGTTTTTATAAAGAAACAGGTAAAGATGTTTTAAATAAGTTTTCATTACATGCAATTTTTAGTGGAAATCCGGGAACAGGAAAAACAACATTAGCACGTATTTTTGGTAAAATCTATAAAGCATTAGGTCTTTTAGAACGCGGGCATATTATTGAAACAGGTAAAGATGGATTAGTTGCCGGTTATGTTGGGCAAACAGCACTTAAAACAAAAGAAAAAATTGACCAAGCATTAGGTGGTGTGCTTTTTATTGATGAAGCATATGCACTTGCAGGTGGTGGACAATATAACTACGGAAATGAAGCAATTGAAATTATCCTCAAAAATATGGAGGATAACAGAGGCAAATTTGCAGTAATCGTAGCAGGATATCCTGCAAATATGGAAACATTCTTAAAAACAAATCCCGGCTTAAAATCACGATTTGACAAAACATTAGTTTTTGAAGATTATAAAGCTGAAACTTTATACGAAATTTGTTTAATGATGTTAAAAGAAGAAGATTTAGCACCAAATAAAGAAGCCGAAGAACATTTAAAAACATATATTAAAAGTTTATACGATAAACGCGATAAATATTTTGGTAATGCACGAGCAATACGAAAAATTGTAGAAGAAGCAATAAGAAAACAAAATTTACGAATGGCATCAGTTCCTGCAAGGTCAAGAACTGCAAAAGCATTAAAAACTTTAACTCTTGAAGATGTAAAAACTATTGAAATTAATAAGAAATTAGGGGCGACAGATACTATTGGTTTTTAGAATAATACCAAATTGATTTATATGTCATTTTGGTATAATATGTAATTTAGTTTATTGCATAACAAGAGTTGAATTTAACAACTAAAACTCTTACTTATGAAACAACTTAAAATAACCAAACAAGTTACAACAAGAGAATTCTTGTCGCTCGATAAATATTTGCAAGATATAAGTAAGTATGAATTAATTTCAGCAGATGAAGAAGCAAAGCTAACCATAAGAATAAAAAAAGGAGATGATGCCGCACTTGAAAAATTAATAAAAGCAAATTTAAGATTTGTTGTTTCAGTTGCTAAACAATATCAAAATCAAGGATTAACCTTGCCTGATTTAATAAATGAAGGAAATATCGGCTTAATAAAAGCTGCAAAAAGATTTGATGAAACAAAAGGATTTAAATTTATTTCTTACGCAGTTTGGTGGATAAGACAATCCATACTTCAAGCATTAGCAGAACATTCAAGAATAGTAAGACTTCCGTTAAACAAAATTACAACAGCAAACAAAGTTAATAAAACATTCAATGAACTTCTTCAAAAATTTCATAGAGAACCTTCAATTGAAGAAGTTGCAGACGAATTAAGAATAGCTCCAAAAGATGTTCAAAGAGTAATTATTA
>JAADEE010000248.1 GCA_013153575.1 Chlorobiota bacterium | reverse complement strand
AGAACTTTTTGCTTTTAGGTTTGGATGAAATCTCCCACCCTTCATTTTTATCATTTCATTAATCATTTTTTTATTTTTAGAATAAGCACCTAAAACATTATTTTCTTTTACATCGTTCTGATAATAAATTAAATAATTGAGTTTATATAAAACATATTCTCGCATTGGTGCATTGCCTAATGTTGTATCTCCTTCTTGCAAGTTTGAGCAAATTTCTTGCATATCAGAATATGAAATAAGTTTATTTCGAATAAAATATGGGTAAAATGCAAATATTTCTGAAAGAAAACGTGGTGATATTGATATGAATATTTTTTTGGGTTTAGGATAATTTTCAATGTACTTTTTTAAGATATAATACATTTCAATTGATGTTGCACCTCCGGATGCGAAACTATATGAACTTGAAATTTTTGTAAAATCTAAACCTGCATTTACACGTGATTCTCCAAGAAAAATATAATCTGATTTTGGAATTTTATATTCTTTTTCTAATGATTTCTTAATAAAATACCAACGTGTATTATTTGCAGAATTATAATACATTGGCATATATTCAATATACAGAAACCATAGCAAATATACCGGCAGAATAAGGAGTATTGCTTTTTTTAAAAGTTTTATTATTGTTTTTTTTTGCATTTTAATTTTAGTCATATCTAATAGACCCTGCGGGTTTTGGAAACCCGCAGGGTCTCTTCTTTACAAAAATACAATTAATTTACAATAGCAAATTAATACTTATAGCTTATTTTTTTTAAGCTTAGATAATAAAATTATAGATGTACTTGCAAATGCAACAACCGATATTGAACTTGCCGGCATAAGTATTGCCGCAATAATTGGTGAAAGTTGCCCTGTAACCGCAAAATACAATCCTATTACATTATAAATAAATGAAATTGACAAACTTACATAAACAACTTTAATTGCAATTTTTGAAAACTTAATGTATTTATTTAATGATTTAAATTTACTTGCTTCTAAAATGGCATCGCATGCCGGTGAAAAATGGTAAATGTCATCGGCAATTGAAATTCCAACATTTGCTTCATTTAATGCTCCTGAATCATTTAAACCGTCTCCTATCATTAAAACATTTTTGCCTTTTTCTTTTAAGTTTTTTATATAGTTTAATTTATCCGTTGGTGATTGATTAAAGTTTATTTTAGTTTCATCTTCAAACAAAGGCAATAGTTTATTAAATTCAGTATTATTATCTCCTGAAATTAAATGTAAATCATAATTACTTTTTAAGCTAGAAATAATTTCTTGTAAGCCTTCACGATATTTATTCTCAACAGTAAAATATCCTTTCACTTCTTCATTTATAGAAACATATACAATAGATGCACCTTTTTTACTTATATTATCTTCTGCATTAATAAATTCAATAGAGCCAACTTTAATTTTAATGTTATTAAATAAACCTATTACACCTCTTGCCGGAAGTTCTCTAAAATCTTCAACTTTAATGTAAGGATATTTTTTAAGATGCTCATAAATTGCCGAACTCATTGGGTGAGTTGATTGCCTTGTTACAGATTTTATCATTGAAAATTCTTCATCAGTCAATGGTTTTCCATAATATTTAACTTTTATGCTGTCGGTTTCAGTTATTGTTCCTGTTTTATCAAAAACAATTGTATCAATTTTTGATAGTTTTTCAACAACATCTGCTTTTTTCAAGTAAAATCCATTCTTACCAAAAATTCCCATTGTTGTACCATAAGTAAAAGGCAACGAAAGTGCTAAGGCACAAGGACAAGCAACAATAAGAACAGCAGTAAATGCTTTCATTGCTGTTGATGAGTCAATAAAAAGCCATGTTATTCCTGCTAAAACTGCAATTGATAAAACCGTTATTGTAAAATACTTACTTATTAAATCAATTCCTGTGCTTAAATCTTTTTCTTCTGAAATTGTTTTATCTTCTTGATTCCAAAGTTTAGTAAGTTTGCTTTGCATAACTTCAACTTCAACCTCAAGCTCTAATGCTTCTCCTATTTGCCTTCCTCCTGCAAAAATCATATCGCCAACTTCTTTTTTTACAGGTTGCGATTCTCCTGTTACAAAGCTGTAATCAATATACGCTTCTCCTTTTAGTAATTTAGAATCTGCCGGAACAAGTTCTAAATTTCTTACTAATATTTTTTGCCCAACTTTTAGGTTTTCAAGTAAAATGCTGTCTTCTTTATCATCTTCTAAAACTGTAACAGCAATGGGAAAATATGATTTATAATCTCGTTCAAATGATAGTGCTTGATAAGTTTTATTTTGATACCATTTACCGACAAGTAAAAAAAACACAAATCCTGTAAGCGAATCCATATATCCTGACCCGGAATGATTTAAAATTTCAAAAGCACTTTCAAAAAATATTGTTAACATACCTATTGCAACAGGCAAATCAATATTTATCATTTTCTTTGATAAATTCTTAAATGCCGATTTAATATAATCACTTCCGCTATAGGTAATTACAGGAATTGCAAAAAGTAAGTTTAAAATTCCGAAAAGAAACTTGTAACTATCTTCTAAACCAAAAGCACCTTGAATATATTCAGGAAAACTTAGAAGCATTGTGTTTCCGAAGGCAAATCCGGCAACACCTATTTTCATTAAAAGTTTTTTGCTTTCTTCTTTTCGTTGTTCCGATTCTGTTCTTTTTTCTAATGTAATTTTGGGTGTGTAATGTATTGATGCTAAAAGTTCAACAAGTTGTCTTAATGATATTTCTTTTTCATTAAAAGTTACCGAAACTTCTTTCTTAACAAAATTTACCATTGAAAAAGATATTCCTTTATTTAGAAGTTGTAAATTTTCAAGCAGCCAAACGCAAGCAGCACAATGAATTACGGGAATGTAAAAAGTTATTTTAACCATATCCCCCTCCTTAAATTCATAAAGTTTTTCTTTAACTTCATCTTTGTCTAAATAGGCATATTGATTATCAAAGTCTTGGGTTTCTACTTTAATTCCCGGAGTGTCTTCAAGATTGTAATATGTGTAAAGTTTATTTTGGTTAAGAAGTTGATAAACAGTTTTACAACCATTACAGCAAAAAGCTTCACCATTGTGCATTATAGGATTTCTTCCACAATCTTCACCACAATGTACACATTTTAGTCCCATTTTTATTTTTTTCTTCAAAATTATCAATATTTGTTGAATGAGAATATCAATAACAAAAAAAATATGATATTTGCATCTTTAATTATTTTGAAAAACAAAATGTTATATAAAAAAGAAGAAATAGAAATAATGGCACCTGTTGGTTCATTTGAATCTCTTGCAGCTGCAATTCAGGCAAAAGCTGATTCTGTTTATTTTGGAATTGAACAACTTAACATGCGTGCTAAGTCAAGCAACAATTTCACAACAGAAGATTTAAAAAAGATTGTTGAAATTTGTAATGAAAATAACGTTAAAAGTTATTTAACATTAAATACAATAATTTACGACCATGATGTAAATATAATGAAGCAAATTGTAAATACTGCAAAAGAAAGCGGTGTTTCGGCAATTATTGTTTCAGACCAAGCAGTAATGAATTATGCAAAAAGTATTGGTTTAGAAGTTCATATTTCAACACAACTTAATGTTAGTAATATTGAAACTGTTAAATTTTACGCAAACTTTGCAGATGTTATGGTTTTAGCTCGCGAATTAAGTTTAAAACAGGTTAAACATATTACAGAAACAATTCATAAAGAACAAATTAAAGGACCTTCGGGCAATTTAGTACAAATTGAAATTTTTGCACATGGTGCTTTATGTATGGCAATTTCAGGTAAGTGTTATTTAAGTTTGCACGAACAAAATTCTTCGGCAAATAGAGGTGCTTGCTTGCAAACTTGCAGAAAATCATATATCGTAACTGAAAAAGAAACCGGTTTTGAGCTTGAAATTGACAATGAATATATTATGTCGCCAAAAGATTTATCAACTATTGATTTTGTTGATAAGGTTTTGGATGCAGGTGTAAAAGTTTTTAAAATTGAAGGACGTGCAAGACCTGCCGAATATGTTAAAATAACTGTTGAAAGTTACAGACAAGCAGTAAACACAGTTTATGAAGGTACATACACAAAAGAAAAAATTGAAGAATGGACTAAACAGCTTTCAACAGTATTTAACAGAGGATTCTGGGATGGTTATTATTTGGGACGTAAACTTGGTGAATGGAGTAAAGATTATGGATCAAAAGCAACTAAGCAAAAAATATTTATTGGTAAAGCCAGAAATTACTTTGCTAAAATTGGCATTGGTGAATTTGATGTTCAAACCGGAAGTTTAAAAGTTGGTGATGAGATTTTAATTTCAGGACCTACAACAGGTGTTATTCAGTCAACAGTTAAAGAACTTCGTTTTGATGAAAAACCTGTTGATGAAGTTACAAAAGGACAAGTTTTTTCAATGCCAACACCAGAAAAAGTTAGAAGAGCTGACAAACTTTATAAAATTATTGATGTTTAAAAAAAGCTACCGTCAATGGTAGCTTTTTTTTATAAATTGCAAACTTATTTTAAATCTTTGCCATAGCTTGATCTAAATCTTCAATAATATCTTCAACAGTCTCAATTCCTACAGAAAAACGAACTAAACCATCACTAATGCCGGCTTGTTCTCTTGCTTCTTTTGACATACTTGCATGTGTCATTGATGCAGGATGTTGAATTAATGTTTCAACCCCTCCGAGAGAAACTGCCAATGCAGCTAAATGAACATTATTCATAACAATTTTACCTGCTTCAAGCCCACCTTTTAATCCAAAACTAATCATTGAGCTAAAACCATTCATTTGTTTTTTTGCAAGTTCATGTTGTGGATGTGATTTTAAACCCGGATATAAAACCCACTCAACTTTTGGATGAGCTTCAAGATATTCAGCAACTTTCATTGCATTTGCTTCTGCTCTTTCCATTCTTATACTTAAAGTTTTTAAGCCTCTGTGTGTTAAAAATGCTTGATGTGGATCCATATTTCCGCCAAGGTAAACCATTTGAGCTCGAATTTTTTTGTGCATTACTTCTTCTTTAGCAATAATTACACCTCCAACAATATCGGCATGACCATTAATGTATTTAGTAACAGAATGAAGAACAACATCTGCACCTAAATCAAGAGGTTTTTGCAAATAAGGACTTGAAAAAGTATTGTCAACAACAACTGTTACATCATGTTCATGTGCGATTTTTGAAGCTTCTTCAATATCAGTTAATTGCATTGTTGGGTTTGTTGGAGTTTCAATGTATAAAACTGCAGTATTATCTTTTATTGCATTTTTAATTTGTGATAAATCTGAAGTGTCAACAAATGTCATTTCAACACCATATCGAGAAAAATCTCTTTCTAAAATGCTTCGTGAAGGACCATAAACAGATGCTGAACAAACAATATGTTTTCCCATTCCAAGTAATGCCATATATACTGAACTTACTGCCGACATACCGGAACTTGTTGCTGTTGCTCCAAATCCGTTTTCAAGTTCTGCCATTGCATCTTCAAAAGCTTTTGTTGTTGGGTTGCCAATTCTTGTATAAATAAAACCATCAGATTTTCCGGCAAAACAATCAGCACCATGTTGGGCACTTTTAAAAGCAAAAGTTGATGTTTGATAAATTGGTGTTACTGCACTTCCGAAAACATCGTCATATGCGCCTGCGTGTACTAATTTGGTATTGAAACCTTTATCTTTTGTATTCATTTTTATATTGTTAAGTTTTTATTATTTTAATTTTCAAGATGCTTTTTTATCTTGAAATTTTATCCAAAAATATTTTTTCGTGGTATTGTAGCAATAAAATCTTTCAAATAGAAAGGTTCAAAATATGCAACATCTTCAAAATTATTCTCATTAAATGCTTTTTCAGAAAAAGGTATCATAAAATCTGCCGAAGGATTTAAATCTTCAACAAAAATTGCATTTTTATGTTTAATTGCATTTTGGCATTTAAGTGCACCATCACCAAAAAAATAAATCTTATGCTTTTCTAATTCTGAAATGAAAGATTGCTCATCAATAATTTTTGCATTAATTTTATTTAACGGATTTAGGTTATAATCAAACAATTGTGTATAAACTTCCATTCTTCTAGCATCAATCATAGGGGCCAATAAGTCGTTTTCATTTACCTCAAGAGTTTGTTTTCCTCCATAAGCCATATTTTGCAAAGTACTAACTGAAATTAATGGCTTGTTTGCTCCATATGCAATACCTTTTGCAGCCG
>JAADEE010000052.1 GCA_013153575.1 Chlorobiota bacterium | reverse complement strand
ATCTTTGGAGATAAAGCCGGAGACGTAAAAGATGCATCATTAAAAGCTTCACCATCATTAAGAGGTGTTGTTATTGATAAAAAGTTATTTTCTCGTTCTGTAAAGAACAGAAAAATGAAATCTGCCGATAAACCACTTCTTGAAAAAGTTGACAAAGAACAAGAAAGAGAATTATTACAATTAAAAGACAGATTAGTTGAAAAATTAATGATTCTTGTTGATGGCAAAACTTCAAATGGAGTATTCGATTTCTTACAAGTTGAATTAATACCTAAAGGTAAAAAATTCTCACAAAAAAGATTAGAAGAATTAGATTATATGTCTGTTAATCCTGATAATTGGACTAATGATGAGAAAGCTAATTCTTTAATTTCTAAATTACTTCATAATTTTAATATTAGAACTAAAGAAATTCAAAGTAAATTTAGAAGAAAAAAATATAGTATAACTGTTGGAGATGAATTACCAATTGGAATTCTTCAATTAGCAAAAGTTTATATTGCTAAGAAAAGAAAAATTAAAGTTGGTGATAAAATGGCAGGTCGTCATGGTAATAAAGGTATTGTTGCAAGAATTGTAAAAGATGAAGATATGCCTTATTTAGATGATGGAACAACTGTTGATATTGTACTTAATCCACTTGGTGTACCTTCGAGGATGAACCTTGGACAGATTTATGAAACTGTTTTAGGATGGGCAGGATTAAAACTTGGTGTTAAATTCTTTACTCCAATTTTTGATGGTGCATCACTTGATGATATTGCAGAATATACCGATAAAGCAGGATTACCAAGATTTGGTAAAACATATTTATATGATGGAGGAACAGGAATGAAATTCCATCAACCTGCAACTGTTGGTGTAATTTATATGCTTAAGTTAGGTCATATGGTTGATGATAAAATGCATGCTCGTTCAATAGGACCATATTCTTTAATTACTCAACAACCTCTAGGAGGTAAAGCTCAATTTGGAGGTCAGAGATTTGGAGAAATGGAAGTTTGGGCACTTGAGGCATTTGGAGCTGCAAACATTCTTCAAGAAATGTTAACAGTTAAATCAGATGATGTAATCGGAAGAGCTAAAGCATACGAAGCTATTGTAAAAGGAAGACCATTACCAAAACCTGGTGTTCCGGAATCTTTCAAAGTAATTTTACATGAGTTGAGAGGTTTAGGCTTACGTATTAATTTAGAGTAATACTCATTATTTATTGAGTATAATTAACAGTTTTATATTAAAAAGTTATTAAGATAATAATATGGCTTTCAGACAAAAAACACAAGCTCCAAAAGATTTTTCAAAAATAGTAATTAGTTTATCTTCTCCGGAAGAAATCTTAGAACGTTCAAGTGGTGAGGTTTTAAAACCGGAAACAATTAATTACAGAACATATAAGCCGGAAAGAGATGGTTTATTTTGTGAAAGAATATTCGGTCCTATTAAGGATTATGAATGTCATTGTGGAAAATACAAGAGGATTAGATATAAAGGCATTGTTTGTGACAGATGCGGTGTTGAAGTTACAGAGAAAAAAGTACGTAGAGAACGTGCAGGACATATTTCATTAGTTGTACCTGTTGTTCATCTTTGGTATTTTAGGTCTTTACCAAATAAATTAGGTTATTTGTTAGGAATTCCTACAAAAAAACTTAATTCAATAATTTATTACGAAAAATATGTTGTTATTCAACCTGGTGTAAAAAAAGAAGATGGAGTTAATGAACTTGATTTTCTTACTGAGGAAGAATATATGGATATTTTAGATTCTTTACCACCTGAAAATTATATGCTAGATGATGAAGATCCTAATAAATTTATTGCAAAAATGGGTGCTGAAGCAATTCAATACCTTTTAAGAAAATTAGATTTAGATAAACTTGCTGCTGAATTAAAATACAGTGCAAATAATGAGACTTCTCAACAAAGAAAAAGTCAGGCTTTAAAAAGATTAACTGTTGTTAATGCTTTTCAAGCATCCAAACATATTAACAAACCAGAGTGGATGATTGTTAAAGTATTGCCAGTTATTCCACCGGAATTAAGACCATTGGTACCTCTTGATGGAGGACGTTTTGCAACTTCTGACTTGAATGACCTTTACAGAAGAGTTATAATTAGAAATAACAGACTAAAAAGATTAATTGAAATCAAAGCTCCTGAAGTAATTCTTAGAAATGAAAAAAGAATGTTGCAGGAATCTGTAGATTCTTTATTTGATAATTCAAGAAAAGCAGGTGCAGTTAAAACTGAAGCAAACAGACCATTAAAATCACTTAGTGATAGTTTGAAAGGTAAACAAGGACGTTTTCGTCAGAACTTACTTGGTAAACGTGTTGATTATTCTGCACGTTCAGTAATTGTTGTTGGACCTGAGTTGAAACTTCACGAATGTGGTATTCCTAAAGAAATGGCTGCAGAACTTTACAAACCTTTTGTAATTAGAAAATTAATTGAAAGAGGAATTGTAAAAACAGTTAAGTCTGCAAAGAAAATTGTAGATAGAAGAGATGCAGTTGTTTGGGATATTCTTGAAAATGTTTTAAAAGGACACCCAATATTACTTAACCGTGCACCTACTTTGCACAAATTAGGTATTCAGGCTTTTCAACCAAAATTAATTGAAGGAAAAGCAATTCAATTACACCCATTAGTTTGTACTGCATTTAATGCCGACTTTGACGGTGACCAAATGGCTGTTCACTTACCTTTAGGAAATGATGCCGTTTTAGAAGCACAAATGTTAATGTTGGCATCTCATAATATACTTAATCCTGCAAATGGTGCTCCAATTGCTGTACCTTCGCAAGATATGGTATTAGGATTATATTATATTACTAAACTAAGAAAAAGTACTAAAGAGCATAAAGTAAAAGGAGAAGGATTATCATTTTATTCTCCTGAAGAAGTTAATATTGCATACAACGAAAAAGCTGTAGATTTACATGCATCTATTAAGTTGTTACGTAATAATGAGTTTATAGAAACAACTGTTGGGCGTGTAATGTTTAATCAACATGTTCCAAAAGAAGTTGGTTATATTAATGAAGTTTTAACTAAGAAATCTTTAAGAAATATTATCGGTAAAGTATTAAGTATTTGTGGAATTGCTACAACTGCAGATTTCCTTGATAATATTAAAAACCTTGGTTATAAAATGGCATTCGAAGGAGGCTTGTCTTTTAACCTTGATGATGTAATAATTCCTTCAATAAAAGAAGAACTTGTAAAAAAAGGTTATGAGCAAGTTGAAGAAGTTATGAATAACTTTAATATGGGATTTATTGCTAACAACGAAAGATATAACCAAATTATTGATATATGGACGCACACAAATGCTAAATTAACACAACAAGTTATGAACGAAATTAGTTCTGACAAAGATGGGTTTAATTCAGTATTTATGATGCTTGATTCCGGTGCAAGGGGTTCAAGAGAGCAAATTAGACAGCTTTCAGGAATGAGGGGACTTATGGCAAAACCTCAAAAATCAGGAGCAACAACAGGACAAATTATTGAAAACCCAATTCTTTCAAACTTTAAAGAAGGTCTATCAGTTCTTGAGTATTTCGTTTCTACTCACGGTGCAAGGAAAGGACTTGCGGATACAGCTCTTAAAACTGCCGATGCAGGTTATTTAACAAGAAGACTTGTTGATGTTGCACAAGATGTTGTTATTACAGAAGAAGATTGCGGTACTTTAAGAGGACTTAATGCAACAACAATAATGAATAAAGATGAAGTTGTTGTAACTTTATACGAAAGAATATTAGGACGAACTCCTGTAAATGATATTTATAATCCAAGCACTAACGAGTTAATTGTTAAAGCCGGAGAAGAAATTACAGAAGATATTGCTAAGAAAATTGAAGAATCACCAATTGAAAAAGTTGAGATAAGATCTGTATTAACTTGCGAAACTCGTCAAGGAGTTTGTGCAAAATGTTATGGACGTAACTTATCGACAGGCCGTATGGTTCAAAGAGGCGAAGCAGTAGGAGTTATTGCAGCACAATCAATTGGAGAACCGGGAACCCAGCTTACTCTTAGAACTTTCCACGTTGGAGGGGTTGCAGGAGGAGCTGCATCTGAAAATAGTATAACTGCTAAATTTGGAGGGAAAGGTAAATTTGAAGAGTTAAGAACTGTTCCTGTTGAAAAAGATGGTGAAAAGTACGATATTGTTGTAAGCCGTATGACAGAATTAAAGGTTTATGATAAAAATACAGGTAATTTATTAACAAGTTATTCAATACCTTATGGTTCAAAACTTTATGTTAAAGAAGGTGATATTCCAAAAGGTAAAATGATTTGTGAATGGGATCCTTATAATGCACTTATTATTAGTGAATTTACAGGGCAAATTGCATTTAAAAATCTTGCAGAAGGAGTTACTTATAAAATCGAGAAAGATGAACAAACTAACTTTATCGAAAAAGTAATTATTGAATCTAAAGATAAGAGACAAAATCCTGAAATTGCAATTTTAGATAAAAATGGAGATGTTCTTAGAACTTACAACTTACCTGTAGGAGCTCATCTTTCTGTTGAAAATGGAGACATGATTGTAGCCGGAGATTTTATTGCTAAAATTCCAAGAATTGCCGGTAAAGCCGGTGATATTACAGGAGGTTTGCCTCGTGTTACTGAGCTTGTTGAAGCAAGGAATCCTTCAAATCCTGCAACTGTTGCAGAAATTGATGGTATTATTTCTTTTGATAAGATTAAAAGAGGTAAAAAAGGTGTTGTTGTAACTTCAAAAACCGGGGAAAGTAAAAAATACTATATCTCTTTATCGAAACAAATACTTGTACAACCTGGTGATTTTGTTAAAGCAGGTATGCCTCTTTCTGATGGTGCAATAACACCAAAAGATATTTTAGATATTAAAGGAGCAACAAAAGTGCAAGAACATATTGTAAATGAAGTACAAGATGTATATCGTTTGCAAGGTGTGAAAATTAATGATAAGCATTTCGAGGTAATTGTTCGTCAGATGATGAAAAAAGTTGAAATTGAAGATGCCGGAGATACTAATTTTAGAGAAAAACAGGTTGTCGATAAATGGGACTTTATTGATGGAAATGATGCAATATTCGGAATGAAGGTTATTGAAGATAGTGGAGACTCTGAAAATTATAAAGTTGGAGATTTAATTTCTAATAGAGATTTAAGAAATGAAAATTCTTTATTGAAACGTAAAGAACAAGCTTTAATGGTTGCAAGAGATGCAATTCAAGCAACTTCAAAACCTGTATTACAGGGTATTACAAAAGCTTCTTTGGCAACTAAAAGTTTCTTATCTGCTGCTTCATTCCAAGAAACAACAAAAGTTCTTAACATGGCTGCAATTTCCGGAAAGACTGATTATTTACTTGGTCTTAAAGAAAATGTTATTGTTGGGCATAAAATTCCTGCAGGAACAGGAATGAGAGAATATGAAAATATTATCGTAGGCTCTAAAAAAGAACTTGATAAGCTGGAAGGGAAAAATAAAGAATAAGAATAAAAATAGAGTCGTTTTTGACTCCTTACTTTTCAAAAAAGCTTAAGTCAGGAGACTTGAGCTTTTTTGTTATAAAAATTAATAATTATGGATAAAAATGAAAATAAAGGAGGTTTAAATATTGAACTTTCAGAAGAAATAGCACAAGGTGTATATTCAAATTTAGCGGTTATATCACATTCTGCTTCAGAATTTATAGTTGATTTTGTTAGAATGATGCCGGGAGTACCTAAAGCACCTGTAAAATCAAGAATTATATTATCTCCAGATAATGCAAAACGTTTATTAAAAGCTCTTGGAGATAACATTAGAAAATATGAACAAGCTTTTGGTGAAATAAAAGATGTTAAAGGACCAAATATGCCGATGAATTTTGGAGGTCCAACTGCTAAGGCATAAAACAATTTTGAATATTTGTTATTAAAGTTAAGTGTATCGCACATAATGAAAAAATCTATTTCATTAATATTATTAATAGTAATACTACTTGTTAGTAATGGGTATTATTTGTATTTTAAATATTTACAAAATAATATTCAAAAAGAAATGAAGCAGGTCGTAAAAAGTGGGCTTAGTGAAAAAGATTTTTCAGTTATTGTTGTTTCAGAAGAAAATGAAAAAGAAATAATTTGGATTAAAAAAAACAAAGAGTTCAGATATAAAGGCTTTATGTATGATATTGTTAAAACTAAACAATTGAATAACAAGAAGTATTATTATTGTATAAATGATATTAAAGAAAAGAAC
>JAADEE010000145.1 GCA_013153575.1 Chlorobiota bacterium | reverse complement strand
TAAACATTACTATTTTCAAGAAATATATAATCTTTAAAGTTGTAATATTCTTTTAAATCGGCATTTAATATTATTGAAAATTTGAATTTATGTTCGTTTTCAAATAATTTTTCAGATGCATATCTGAACTTATTTGAGATTCCTCTTAAAGAAGTGGAATCGGAAGTTTCTCCTTCTTGATAATAAAAACTTGGGTTAGGAAGTTTGCTTCCAATGGTTTCTTGGTCGGTATAAACTCGGTATTTTTGGTAAAGGCTTATACTGTGAGAAATACTTGTTTTAGGTTCTAAAATTTTAATTATAGAATCTTTGTATGAAATGTTTTTATATGTTCCGAAACTGTAAATTTGTGTTGCTGAAAGTTCTTGGTTTTTTATAAGAAAATGGACTTCTTTCATTAAACCTTCCGGAAAAACTTGGTCACTACCAATAGAATCAATGTATCCTCCACTATTAAGGTTATCAATTTTGTTTCTTACATATGATGCGTAAATTTGGTATTTATCTTTTTTGTAGTTTGTAGATAAAGAAATTGTGCTTAATGAAGTTTTCTGTGAAATATATAAGCCTAATGAAGTTGTGTAATCAAAATCGGCAGCAATATTAAAATTTGGATTTACATTTTGTGTGTGTGTGAATTTTAAAGTTTGAATATTGTTTACTTTAAATGATGTTGAGTGCATTGCCGAAGTAAAAGGTCTTCTTGTATCGTAATAATTTACAGTTTTAGAATCTTTAATAAAAAGATAATAAGGTGAATTAAAACTAAAATCTTCATTAAATTTATCTTCTCTTTTTATGAATATGTCCGAAATATTTGCAGAACCAAAATTTCCAAGATTTGAAGAAAGAATACTATTTTTATCTTCTTTGCTAATTATATGAAAAGTATATGCAGAACTATCAGAAAGAGGAATATATTTTCTTTCAAAATTATCATCTAAATTCCAAATTAGTAAAATGTTTGTAAGAGAATCTGCATCATGCTGAGCAAAAGCTAGTTTACTTGTTGAAAAAAGTGCAATTGTTATTAAAAGTATTTTTATATATTTTTTTCTCACTTCTATTTTTAAGATTATATCTTTTGTAATCTGCAAATTTATAAAACTTATCTTATCATTTTAATTGCAGAAACATTTTTAACGTATTCCTCGGCTTTTTGCGTAGCAAGTTTGCAAAGAACAACATTTTTTTCGTCAGATTCAATAATTAAATCTAATGTATTTTTGTAAATGTCGTTTAGTTCTGTTTCAACTTTATCAGCTCCATATCCTTCTTTTTCATTTGCCATTTGAATTATGTCGCCACCATTAATTATGTAACCCGGAACGTAAAGAACGTTATTTTCTTTTAAAATTGATACATCTTTAAGATTTTTTAACGCTTGATTTGTTCCGCCTGTAAGAACTTTTGCTTTTATTCTTTTTAAGTTTTCAGAACTTATTAACCTTTCTGTTGCACATGAGCAGAAAATATCACATTTAACATCATAAATTTTATTGGGTTTTTCAATTTTTATATCATCAACTTTATCTTGAATAACTTTTATTCTGTCGTAAATCTTATCAGTTATTATGATATTTGCTTCTTCTTCAATTAATTGTTTTACAAGTTCTGAGCCTAAATCTCCAACTCCTTGTACAACAATTTTTAATCCTTTAAGAGAGTTTGTTTTTAACTTATATTTTGCAATTGCTTTAAAACCTTTAATCATTCCTTTTGCACGGTTTACATAAATTTTACCAAGTCCTCCGTGGCTTTCTTCTTTTCCTAAAATAAATTTTGATTCTCTGCTTACATAGTTTAAATCTTCGTAGGAAACTCCTTTGCTAATTGACATGAAAAGTTTTCCGTTCCAACGGTTTAAGAAAACACCTAATGCTCTAAAATACATTTCTGATTTAACTTTGTTAGGATTTCCAAGAAGAACAATACTTGCACCTCCTACGCTTCTTCTTAAAAGTGCTGCTCTTAATGAATTATAATATGCAATATCTAATGCATCGGCAACTGCTTCATCTTCATTTTTATAATCGAATAATTTTGCAGATGCGTTTGCAGGACCAAGAATAATGCTGTCAACCGCAATTATTGCTTTTAAGTTTAATGTTTCTTCTTCAAAAAAAAGCAATTCTCTGCTTTTGTTTTTTTTCATGTGTTCAAATATGCTCATGGTATCTTTTGTTTAATGCTTAATTGTTTAGTGTTTAAATGTTTAGTGTTTAGATTTTATGAAATTGCGGCTAAAACAATGCTATTTAATTTTGTTTCTTCGGAATCGGAACGTGATGTTAAAACAATTGGTGCTGTTGCTCCTAAAATTACTGCTGCAAGCCTTGCTCCTGAAAAAGCAAATGATTTGTAAAGAACATTTCCTGTTTCAATATTTGGCATCATTAATAAATCTGCATCTCCTGCAACTTCTGAAATTATTCCTTTATGTTTTGCACTTTCTTTGCTCATTGCATTGTCAAATGCCAAAGGTCCGTCAATAATACAGTTTTTTATTTGATTTCTGTTATTCATTTTAGAAAGAATTGCAGCATCAATTGTTGCTTGCATTTTTTCATTTACTACCTCAACAGCTCCAATAACAGCAACTTTTGGTTTTTTATAACCAATTTTTAGCATATAATTAACAGCATTTGTAATTATTCCTGCTTTTTCTTTTAGGTTGGGAGCAATATTCATTGCAACATCGGTTAAACCTATTAATTTATGATAATTTTTAAGTTCAAAAAGTGCAAAATGCGAAAGTAGATGTCCTGATTTTAGTCCATATTCATCATTTAAAACTCCACGAAGTAAAGTTGCGGTAGGAACATTTCCTTTCATTAAAATTTCAGCTTTCCCTTCTTTAACTAACTTAACACTTGTTTTTACAGCTTCTATTTTATCTTTAATATCAATAAGTTCAATATTATTTAAATTGTATCCTTTATTTTTGCAGATGTTTGTAATGCCTTGTTTATCACCAACTAATATAGGTGTTATTATGTTTTTTTTATGTGCTTCAAAAACTGCATCTAAAGAATGTTCATCAGCTGCTGATGCTAAAACAAGTTTTTTTGCACTTGAAATCGCATTGCTTTTTGAATATAAATCTGATATTTTATTAAGCATTTTAAGTTGTTTTTATGAAGTACAATTTTACGAAAAATAATTCATTTTTTAGTGTAATTTTTAAATTTTGCAACTTGTAATTTTTGTACAGAAAATAATTATACTTTTGGCATTTGGCAAAATATATATTTGAAATAAAAAATAATCAATTTTATGACATATCTTCAAGTTGAAAATCTATCAAAATCTTACGGAAATAAATCTTTGTTTGAAGATATTTCTTTTGTGATTAACAAAGGAGATAAATGTGCACTTATTGCAAAAAATGGTGCAGGTAAAACAACTTTACTTAATATTATTATGGAAAATGATATTGCAGATGAAGGTAAAGTTAGTTTAAATAAAGAAATTTCAATAGCATACCTTTCCCAAGAACCTGTTTTTGATGGAGAAAATACTGTAATGGAGCAAGTTTTTAACTCTTCTGATAAAGTAGCAAAAGCTGTGAAAGAATATGAAGAAGCAATGCTTTCGGCAGATGAAAAAGAAATTCAAAAAGCTGTTGAAACAATGGATAGGCTTGATGCTTGGGATTTTGAAAGAGAGATAAAGCAAATTCTTACAAAACTTAAAATTACAGATTTTGATAAAAAAGTTAGTGTTCTTTCCGGAGGGCAAAGAAAACGACTTGCTCTTGCAAATACACTTCTTAATAAACCTGATTTTATAATTCTTGATGAACCAACAAATCATCTTGATTTTGAGATGATTACATGGTTGGAGGAATATCTTGCAAAGTCTGATATTACTGTGTTTTTGGTTACTCATGATAGATATTTTTTAGATAAAGTTTGTAATGTTATACTTGAGATTGATGATAATCAAGTTTTTAAGTATAAAGGTGATTATGCTTATTATTTGCGAAAACGTGCAGAAAGAATTGAGAATATGAGTGCAAATATTGAAAAAGCTAAAAATCTTTTAAGAACTGAGGCAAAATGGATGAGCAGGCAACCTCAGGCAAGAGCAACTAAAGCAAAATATAGAATTGATAATTTCTATAAAATAAAAGAAAAAGCAAGTAAAAAGATTGATAATCAGTCTGTAAGTATTGATGTTGAAGGCAAGAGGTTAGGAAAAAAGATAATTGATGTGTATAACATTAGCAAATCTTATGGAAATTTAAAACTTATTGATGATTTTTCATACAAATTTGTAAAAGGTGAAAGAATAGGAATTTTTGGGAATAATGGAGTAGGGAAAAGTACATTTTTAAATGTTATAACAAACAAACTTGCACCTGATAGTGGATATTTGGAAATGGGACAAACCGTTTCGATAGGATATTTTGAGCAATCGGCAATGAACTTGCAAGATGATAAAAGATTAATTGATGTTATAAAAGACATTGCAGAAGTTATAAGTTTAGGAAAAAATAGAGAGATGACAGCAGGACAATTTGCTGAATATTTTTTATTCCCTCGTGATATGCAATACAATTATGTTTCAACACTTAGTGGCGGTGAAAAGCGAAGATTGTATTTGATGACAGTTTTGATGAAAAATCCTAATTTTTTAATTCTTGATGAGCCAACTAACGATTTGGATATTATGACTTTAAATGTTCTTGAGGAATATTTGCTTGGCTTTGGAGGAACTGTAATAATTGTTTCGCACGACCGTTATTTTATTGATAAAGTCGCAGAAACTTTGTTTGTTTTTGAAGGAAATGGAAAAATTAAACATTTTCCCGGTAATTATTCTGCGTATTCTCAGTTTATTTCAGAAAAAGAAAAAGAACAAAAGAAAGAAGTTAAGAAATCACAAGTAAAAGAAGCAAAAGTTAAAAAAGAAAATCCTCAAAAACTTTCTTATAAAGAAAAAGTTGAATTTGAAGGTTTAGAAAAAGAGCTTGAAGATTTAGCAAATGAAAAAAAAATAATAGAAGATTATTTAAATGCAGGAAATTTTGAAGATGGATTGTTAGAAAAGAAATCAAAACGACTTTCAGAACTTGAAGATTTGCTAGATGAAAAAGAAATGCGTTGGTTGGAACTTAGTGAAAAGGTTTAATATTAAAAAAATACCAATATAACAATAAAAATATTTAGTACCTTTACAGAATAATTATAGAACTTAATAATCATAGATATGCAAAAGAAAAAACTTGATCCAATTGGTAAATTAATGGGTTTAAGATATAAATCGCATCCTTGGCATGGAATTGAAATTGGCGATAATTCACCTGAAGTTATAACAAGTTTTGTTGAAATGGTACCAACAGATACAGTTAAATACGAAGTTGATAAGGCAAGTGGATATTTAACAATTGACAGACCTCAAAAATTTTCAAGTATTTTGCCTGCACTTTATGGGTTTATTCCTCAAACATATTGTGGAGAAAAACTTGCAGAGGTAAGTCGTAAAAAACTTGATAGGCAAGATATTGTTGGAGATGGAGATCCTTTGGATATTTGTATTCTTACAGAAAAAGAAATTACGCATGGAGATATACTTGTGCAAGCAAGACCAATTGGAGGCTTTAGAATGATTGATGGAAATGAGGCTGATGATAAAATTATTGCAGTTTTAAGAGGTGATGCTGTTTATGGGGATTATAATGACATTACGGATTGTCCTCAAGCAGTAATTGACAGGTTAAGGCATTATTTTTTAACTTATAAAGATATGCCCGGAGATGCAAAGCATAAATGCGAAATAACTCATACTTATAATAAAAAAGAAGCATTTGATGTGATAAATCGCTCAGTTAAAGATTATAGGAACTATATTGAAAAGATGTTATTTGAATAATTCCTTATATCCGTAGGACTACATTTAACTATCTTATAGTCATCGCGTCAATAGTTTTAATTATGTGATGAATATTTGCTGATAACTTTCTGTTTATTAACAAATTGATACGATGACTTGCGGATTTTAGGAATAATTATAAAAAAAAGATTAAAAATATTAAAGTTTTTTTTTGAGAATAAAAAATACATTTTACCTTTGCAGTCGCTTTTAAAGAAAAGTACAAAATGACTTCTTAGCTCAGTAGGTAGAGCAACGCCCTTTTAAGGCGTGGGTCCTGAGTTCGAGCCTCAGAGGGGTCACTTTAAAAATATTAAATTCTTTAAAAGTTGATGACTTCTTAGCTCAGTAGGTAGAGCAACGCCCTTTTAAGGCGTGGGTCCTGAGTTCGAGCCTCAGAGGAGTCA
>JAADEE010000254.1 GCA_013153575.1 Chlorobiota bacterium | reverse complement strand
TGCAAATCTTTTTATTGCTTCAACAATTAAGAAGATTGCTATTGCAATTAATGTTGCTGAATTTATGAAAGCCGATAAAATTTCGGCTCTTTTAAAACCGTAAGTTTGTTTTTCGGTTGATTTTCTTTTTGCCAATCGGTTTGTGAACCAACTTAGTAAAAGCGAAATAACATCACTAAAATTGTGTAAAGCATCTGTAAGTAAAGCAATACTTCCTGAAAGTATTCCTCCAATTATTTGCGAAACTGTAATTACTACATTTAATAAAATTGTAATTCCTATGTTTTTTCCTGAAACTTCATGATGATGGTGATGATGGTGGTGATGTCCGTGATTGTGATGTTTGTTTTCCATACTTTTTTGTTTTTTTTCAAATACAAAATTAGGAAAAGAAAAATGCAAGTAAATTGCATTATTTACATTCAGAACATAATCCATTTAAAATCAGAGAATAATCTTTAACGATAATATCATTTGGTAAGTTTGTTATGTTTATTTCTTGCTTTTCGAGGCAAATTGTTTTGCCACATTTTTCGCAATGAAAGTGAGGATGTATGTCAACATGATTTTTAAGTTCGCAACTATCTGAGCAAAGGGCGTATTTTAATGCCGATGAACCATCATTTATTTGGTGTATTATTCCGCTTTTTTCAAAAGTTTTAAGTGTTCTGTAAATTGTAACTTTGTCACTCCAACTAAGCACATTCTCAATGTCAGAAAGGGAAATTGCATAATATGTGTTTAAGAAAACATCTAAAACAAGTTCTCTTACGGCAGTAGGTTTTACTTTTTTATTTTCTAATATTGAAAGTGCTTTTTTGTTCATTTATCTAATTAGAATTACAAATATATTAATTTAAAAATATCATGTTTTTTTATAAAATTAATATTTTTTTGAATTAAAAATTAACTTTGCGAATTAAAACATAAATAATGAAAATCCTAATACTTTGTACAGGAAATTCTTGCCGTAGTCAAATGGCAGAAGGAATAATAAAATCATTTGATGAAACTTATGAAGTTTACTCTGCAGGAACAAATCCTTCAGAAGAAGTTAGTCCTTATGCTGTTGAAGTAATGAAAGAATTAGGAATTGATATTAGCAATAACTATCCTAAAAACTCTGATAAATTTATTAACGAAAGTTTTGATTATGTAATAACTGTTTGCGACAATGCAAAAGAAGTTTGCCCTGTTTTTACGGGTGATGTTAAACAACAATTACATATAGGTTTTGATGATCCTGCTGAAGCAACAGGAACAAAAGAAGAAATTTTATCTGAATTTAGAAGAGTTAGAGATGAAATTAAAGTTGCATTTGAGGAATTATTTAGCAAAAAATGAGCAAAATAAAAACAGCAATAGTAATTCTAAATTGGAATGGACAAAAGTTCTTAAAGAAGTTTTTACCATCAGTTATTAAATATTCTGAAGGTTCAGAAAACGAAGTTATTGTTGCTGATAATGGTTCAACAGATAATTCTGTAAAACTTTTAAAAGAAAAGTTTCCTGAGGTTAAACTTATTCTTTTTAATAAAAATTATGGATTTACAGGCGGGTACAATAAGGCTCTTAAACAAATTGATGCAGAGTATTTTGTGCTTTTAAATTCTGATGTTGAAGTTACACAAAATTGGATTCAGCCTATAATCTCAATGATGGATGCAGATAAAAATATTGCAGCTGCAATGCCTAAAATTATTTCTTACGAAAAACAATGTAGTTTTGAATATGCAGGAGCAGCAGGAGGTTATATTGATAAGTTTGGTTATCCGTTTTGCAGGGGAAGAATTATTGATACAATTGAAGAAGATGTTGGTCAGTATGATACTATAAAAGAAATATTTTGGGCAAGTGGAGCTGCAATGTTTATAAGAGCTGATTTATACAAAAAAACAGGAGGTTTAGATAATGATTTTTTTGCACATATGGAAGAAATTGATTTATGTTGGAGGTTAAAAAATATGGAGTATAAAATTGTTGTAAATCCTAAAAGTGTTGTTTATCACGTAGGAGGAGGAACTCTGCCAAATAATACACCGTATAAAATATATTTGAATTATAGGAATAATTTATTTTTGCTTCTTAAAAATTTACCAAAGCAAAAAGTAATACCTATAATTTTTTCTCGTTTAGTGCTTGATGGTTTATCAGGAATTGTATATCTTGCAAATTTTAAATTTAAATATTTCTTATCAGTTATAAAAGCACATTTTAGTTTTTATTCTTCAATAAGAAAAATGTTAAGAAAACGTGATAATAATATAAATAGCAAACAAAATCATAAAGAAATTTATAATAAAAGTATAGTTTTTAGTTATTTTTTGAATAAAAAAAATACTTTTGACAAATTAAAATTTTAAATACCTAAAAAAATAATTAATGTGGCTGACAGTATTGTTATAATACCGACATATAATGAAAAAGAAAACATTGAAAATATAATTAGAAAGGTATTTTCATTTGAAAAAGAATTCCACATCTTAATAGTTGATGATGGCTCACCTGATGGTACAGCAAATATTGTAAAAAAACTCCAAGAAGAATTTTCTGATAAATTATTTATAATTGAACGTGAAGGCAAATTAGGTTTAGGAACTGCATACATAACTGGTTTCCATTGGGCATTAGAGCATAATTATGAGTTTGTTACAGAAATGGATGCAGATTTTTCTCACCCACCAAAAGACTTACTTAATTTATATGATGAAGTTAAGAATAAAGATGCGGATGTTGCTGTTGGCTCAAGATATGTAAAAGGAATAAGTGTTGTAAATTGGCCTTTGGGCAGAATTTTAATATCATATTTTGCCTCAATGTATGTAAGAACAATTTTAGGAATGAATGTACAAGACACAACAGCAGGTTTTGTATGTTATAAAAGAGAAGTTCTTGAAAATATAGGAATTGATGAAATAAAAATGAAAGGTTATGGTTTTCAAATTGAAATGAAATTCAGAGCTTGGAAATTAGGATATAAAATAAAAGAAGTACCTATAATTTTTACAGATAGAACGGAAGGTGCATCAAAAATGAGTGGAGGTATTTTTAGTGAAGCATTGTGGGGTGTAATAAAACTTAGATTTAATGCAGGTAAAATAAAAAAGAAATAACTATTTAATAACATATATGAGTTTGTAAATATATTCAATCATATTTATAAATTTGTCGGTATTAAATTAAATAATTTGAAATTTAATCAATTATTAAACTATTATGGCAAAAAAAATAATGGAAGTTGATGAAGTCGTAATCAAATTTGCAGGTGATTCCGGCGATGGTATGCAACTTACGGGAACACAGTTCTCAAACACAGCAGCACTTTTAGGTGATGATGTTTCTACTTTTCCTGATTATCCGGCAGAAATTAGAGCTCCACAAGGAACAGTTGGAGGAGTTTCCGGATTTCAATTACACTTTGGAAAAATTGTTGATAATCCGGGAGATTTTTGTGATGTTTTAGTAGCAATGAACCCTGCTGCTTTAAAAGCAAATATACGTTGGGTTAAAGATGGAGGAACAATTATTATTGATACCGATTCTTTTACTGAAAAAAACTTTGATAAAGCAGGATGTTCACAAGATAAGTTAAAAGAAATTTACGAAGATTTTAATGTAATACAAGCGCCTGTAACATCTTTAACAAAAGAAGCTTTAGCAGATACAGGATTAGATAGCAAAAGCATGGCAAGAAGTAAAAATATGTTTACTCTTGGTATGGTTTATTGCATTTTTGATAGAACATTAGAACATTCTGAAAAGTTCTTCGATGAAAAATTTGCTAAAAAACCAAAAATTGCTGAAGCAAATAAAAAAGCATTACGTGCAGGATTTAATTATGCCGAAACAATTCATGCAATGCCTTCATTCAGAGTACATCCTTCTGATACTATTGCAAAAGGACGTTACAGAAATATGAATGGAAATACAGCAACTGCATGGGGCTTACTTGCAGCAGCAGAAAAAGCAAACTTACCATTCTTTTTAGGTTCTTACCCTATTACACCGGCAACAGAAGTTTTAATTGAAGTTGCAAAAAGAAGAGATTTAGGAGCAAAAACTTTCCAAGCAGAAGATGAAATTGGTGGAATTGTAACATCAATAGGTGCATCATTTGCAGGAAATTTAGCAGCAACATCAACTTCAGGTCCTGGTTTAGCATTAAAATCAGAAGCAATAGGTTTAGCTGTTATTACAGAATTACCACTTGTAATTGTGAATGTTCAAAGAGGAGGTCCTTCAACAGGTTTGCCTACAAAAACAGAACAATCAGACTTATTCCAGGCTCTTTACGGAAGAAATGGAGAAAGTCCTGTTCCTGTAATTGCAGCAAGTACACCTTCAAACTGTTTTGATTATGCTTTTGAAGCATCAAAAATTGCATTAGAACATATGACACCGGTATTACTTCTAACAGATGGTTTCCTTGCAAACGGAACAGAGCCTTGGAAAATACCGGCAATGAAAGATTTACCTGAAATTAAACATAAACAAAAACCGGCAGGAGAAGGCGAATATCTTCCTTACAAAAGAGATGAAAAAACTTTAGTAAGAGAATGGGGAGTACCCGGAACCAAAGGTTATGAACATAGAGTAGGAGGTCTTGAAAAAATGAATTTAACAGGAAATGTTTCTTATGTTCCTGAAAATCATGAATTAATGACTAAATACAGAGATGAAAAAGTTAAAAAATTAGCAGATGTTTATCCTGAACTTAAAGTTGAAGGAAACGAAGATGCTGATTTATTAGTTATAGGTTGGGGAAGTACTTACGGACATATTACAACTGCTGTAAGAGAATTAAATAAAGAAGGTTATAAAGTTGCTCATGCACACTTTAACTACATAAATCCTCTTCCAAAAAACACAGAAGAAGTTTTAGCAAAATATAAAAAGCATTTAGTTTGCGAAATTAATTTAGGACAATTTGCAGGTTATCTTGAAATGAACCATCCTAAATTTGATTATCAAAAATTTAATAAAATGCAAGGATTACCATTTACGGTAGTAGAATTAAAAGAAAAATTTAAACAATTAATGGAAAATAAATAGTCATGGGCAATACTAAATATACATTTAAAGATTTTAAAAGTGATCAGGAAATCAGATGGTGTCCGGGTTGTGGTGATACTGCAATTTTAATGGCTGTTCAAAAAGCAATGGCTGAACTTGACCACGAAAAAGAAGATTACGCAGTAATTTCAGGAATTGGTTGTTCTTCAAGATTTCCTTACTACATGAATACATACGGATTTCATGGAATTCACGGACGTGCAGGAGTTCTTGCATCAGGTGTAAAAACTGCAAATCCTAAATTAAGTGTTTGGCAAATCACAGGTGATGGCGATGCTTTAGCAATTGGTGGTAATCATTTTATTCATGAAGTTAGAAGAAATGTAAACTTAAATATTTTACTTTTCAATAATAGAATTTATGGTTTAACAAAAGGACAATATTCACCAACTTCATTATTTGGACAAGTTACAAAATCATCTCCTTACGGAACAATTGAAGAACCATTTAATCCGGGAGAATTAGTTTTAGGAGCAAAAGGTAAATTCTTTGCTCGTTCACTTGATGTTAAAGTTAAAGAAACAACAGAAATATTAGTTCAAGCTGATAAACACGAAGGAGCATCGGTTGTTGAAATTTTGCAAAATTGCGTAATTTATAATAATGGTGCATTTGCTGATATAACATCAAAAGAAACAAGAGATGATAACCAAATTTGGTTAGAACATGGTAAACCTATGATTTTTGGTAAAGAAAAAAACAAAGGTTTGGTTCTTGACGGATTTAGCTTAAAAGTTGTAACTATTGGTGAAGATGGAATTACAAAAGACGATATTTTAGTTCATGATGCACATGAAAAAAATCCATACTTACATTTGGCATTAATAAATATGTCTTTGGCAGATGGTTTCCCTGTTGCATTTGGAGTAATTCGTCAAGTTGAGGCTCCAACTTATGAAAAACTTCTTGAAAAACAAATTGAAGAGGTTAAAGCAAAATCAAAAATTACTTGTATGGATGACTTATTAAATAGCGGAAGTACTTGGGTTGTTGAGTAAGTTTAATCTTCTTATAAAACTAAAAAATGCAAATCTTTAAGGTTTGCATTTTTTTATGCTAAATTTGAATAAATTATTAAAAAAAATAAATGCAAGAATTAAAAATAAATAAACCAAAACCAATAATTTCTGAAATTGAAGTTGTTCCATATAAAAAAAATGATAATCCAGCTTATGCAATTGAAGATTTGCTTGATGGATATAATATTTTAAT
>JAADEE010000305.1 GCA_013153575.1 Chlorobiota bacterium | reverse complement strand
ACAGCTTGTATCATCCTGAAAAAAATCCTGATGGAAAAGAAAAGTTAGCTAAACTTGTTCAAATGTGTGAAGCACTTTATGATATGTCAACTTTTTATGATATTCCTATGACTTCCGGTAAGGATAGTATGAAGAATGATTTTAAGGCAGAAGGTGTTAAGATTTCTGTTCCACCAACGATTGTGTATTCGATGGCTTCAAAAATTAAAGATGTAAGAAATACAATTACATCAGATTTTAAAGCCGAAGGAGATTTAATTTATCAAGTAGGAACAACTTATAATGAACTTGGAGCATCAGAATTTTACAAATTAAATAATGAACTTGGAGCAAATGTTCCAAAGGTAAGAAAAGAGGAAGCAAAAGATACATATTTAAAAATGATGCAAGCAAATGAACAAGGTTTAATTGTTTCTGCACACGATATTTCAGATGGAGGAATGTTAACTGCCCTTGCAGAATGTGTTATTGGTACTGATTTAGGAGCAAAAATAACTCTGAATAATTTAGGAGAATTACACATAAATGCAAAACTTTTTTCTGAAAGTCATTCAAGGTTTATTGTCAGCATACAACCTGAAAATAAAGAAAAATTTGAAGGTATATTTAAAGATAAGATTTATTATCTTGGAGAAGTTACAAAAGAACAAAATTTGAAAGTGATTGATAATGATAATGTTATAATTGAAAGTGAAGTGGCAAAGCTTGAGTATGCTTGGAAAACCAGATTGTAGATTTATTATATTATGGTTTTTATGAAAAATTAAGATAATATCATAATGAATCTTAATAATCATAAAAATCAGTGTTCAATAAAAAAATAAAAAATGATAAAAAGTTTAATATTAACAGGTTTCGGCATAAACTGTGAAATAGAAATGGGAGCAGCGTATAAAAATGCAGGAGCAGAAGTTACAATAATACATTTCAATGAATTAATGAATGGAACTTACAATTTGCATGATTTCGACATCTTAAATTTTCCGGGAGGTTTCTCATTTGGTGATGATATTGCATCAGGAAAAGTTATGTCCAACAAAGTGAAATATAAAAAAATGCAAAGTGGACTAACTTTTATTCAAGAAATTGAAAAATTCATAAAGAATGGTAAGCACATTTTGGGAATTTGCAATGGTTTTCAAATTTTAGTTCAATTAGGATTATTGCCAAATATTAAAAATGATTTTGAGCCTGAAACAGCATTAGTTCAAAACAATTCTAACAAATATGAAGACCGTTGGGTATATTGCAAAGTAAATCCAAATGTAAAAACACCATTTTTGAAAGGAATTAATTTATTGCCTGTTCCTGTTCGTCATGGAGAAGGAAAATTAGTAATAAAAGATGATGCAACAAGAAAGCAAATACTTGATAATAACTTAATTGCATTGAGTTATGCCGATAAAGACGGAAACATAACAGATGAATATCCTAAAAATCCAAATGGAGCAGAATTTAGCATAGCAGGACTAACAGACCCAACAGGGCAAATATTTGGATTAATGCCACATCCTGAAGCATATTTAAGTTTCTATAATAATCCTTCTTGGGCAAAACTAAAACGAGAGAGCAAAGAAATTGAACGAGAAAATACAGGGCAAGTTATATTTGATAACATTGTTAAACATATAGGACGCTGATTTTTATGATTGCTTATGAAATTAATAATCATAAAATATCATAGCAATCAGCGTCAAAACTAATAAGCACTAAACATTAAAACAGTTAAACAAATGCAAATTAAAAGAGCACTAATAAGCGTATCAAACAAAACAGGAATAACAAACTTAGCAAAAGTCCTAAAAAAATACAATGTTGAAATAATCTCAACAGGAGGAACAAAAAAAACTTTGCAAGAAGCAGGAATTGAGGTAACAGATATTTCAGATGTTACAAAAAATCCCGAAGCATTTGGCGGACGTATGAAAACAATTTCTTTCAATATTGAAAGTGCTTTGCTTTACGATAGAGAAAAAGATGCCGAAGAAGCAAAAAAACTGAATATTGAACCTATTGATTTGGTGGTTTGCAATCTCTATCCTTTTGAGCAAGTTTTACTTAAAAAAGGAAGTTTTGAAACCCTAATTGAAAACATCGACATAGGAGGACCAACAATGATACGTGCAGCAGCAAAGAATTTTAAATACGTTAATGTTCTTACACAAGTTGAAGATTATCAGAGTTTTATTGATGAATTTGAAAGTTTGAATGGAGCAACTTCTTATGAGTATAGAAAAGAACTTATGACCAAAGCATTCAACCACACAGCAGATTATGATGCTATGATTGCACAAGCAATGGATGCCCAAACTAATAAACTATCTTTAAGGTTAAATTTTAAAGATGGTAAAACTTTACGATATGGCGAAAATTCACATCAAAAAGCATATTTTTTCAGAATGAAAGAAGCTGAAAATACTTATCATGATATGAATATTCTGCATGGCAAAGAATTGTCATTCAATAATATACTTGATATTTCAGGGGCTGTTAATTCTGTAAAAGATTTGCCCCAAATTGCATGCTCAGTTGTAAAACATTCAAATCCTTGCGGACTTGCACAAGGCAATAATCAAAGAGAAGTTTTAGAAACTGCTTGGCAAGGCGACCCAATTTCTGCATTCGGCTCAATAATCGCTTTCAATACAACATTAAAAAAAGAAACGGTTGAGTTTTTTCAATTAACTAATGAGGATAAATCAAAACGCAAATTTATTGAAGTCATAATTGCACCAAAAATTGAAAAAGATGCTTTGGAGTATTTGCAACATCATAAAAACCTTCGTGTAATTGAATATGATTTAACAAAACTTCCTGAATATAAAGACCTTCGTTTCATAAACGGAACATTATTAAGTCAAGACATTGATAATAAGTTATATGAAAAGTTAGAACTTGTAACAAAGCAACAGTTTGATACAGAACAAAATAAAGATATAATCGAATTTGGTTTAAATGCAATAAAAAACATAAAATCAAATGCTATTACTATTGTAAGAAAAAAAGGTAGCAATTATCATTTAATGGGAATGGGAGCAGGACAACCAAACCGATTAATTTCAACAGAATTAGCACTTTCAAAAGCAAAAGAATTTATTAAACAAGATTTTAAAGGCAAAGAAGAAGACTTTGAAGCATTCTATAAAGAAGAAATAAAAGATGCAATTTTAATTTCAGATGCATTTTTTCCGTTTGCCGATAATGTAGAACTTGCAGCAGAAAAAGGAATAAAAAACATTGTGCAACCCGGAGGCTCAATACGTGATAAATCTGTAATTGAAACCTGCAACAAACTTGGAGTGAGTATGATATTTACAGGAATTAGACATTTTAAACACTAAAAATAGTCAAAAGGTAAAAGAGGAAAGCAAAAGTTCAGATTATTTATACTTTCAACTTTAACCTTTACAAACTTTTAACTTTAATCTTTCAACTTTACAAACTTTATACTAAAATGAATACATTAGAAAAATTCGAAAGTCCACAACTAAAAAAAATCCATGCAGGTAAAGTTCGTGATAGCATCCGCATAAATGACAAAAAAAGAATGATAGTTGTAACCGACAGAATTTCAGCTTTTAACAAAAACTTGGAGAATAGTGCAATCCCTTACAAAGGAGCAGTTATAAATACTTTAACTAACTTCTGGTTTAAAAAAACAAATCATATTATCGACAATCATTTTATTGAACAAATTGATGATAACATAAGCATTGTAAAAGAATGTCAACCAATAAGAGTTGAAATGATTGTAAGAGCATACCTTACAGGCTCAATGTGGAGAGGCTACCAAAAAGGGCAACGAACTTTTAGCGGAGCAACTGTTCCTGATGGACTTGGTTTTAACCAAAAGTTTCCTGAGCCAATTTTAACACCTACAACAAAAGATGAATTTGACAGCGAAATTTCAGAAGAAGAAATAATTAAAACAGGTTTAGTTGATGCTGCAACTTACCGGAAAATGAAAGAAATTTCATTAAAGTTATTTGCTTATGGTTCTGATTTTCTTGCAGAAAAAGGAATTATTTTGGTAGATACAAAATACGAGTTTGGTTTTTACGAAGGCAAACTTATTTTAATGGATGAAATTCATACACCTGACTCATCACGCTTTTGGAAAAAAGAAGATTATGACAAATCACCCGAAGATGTAGTTCAAGCAGATAAAGAATTTGTGCGACAATGGATGCTGAAAAACAAAATAAAAGGCAAAACGCCTGATGTACTTCCAACGGAAGTAATTGAAGAAACTTCCAAACGATACAAAGATATTTATAAAGATATAACTGGTAAAGATTTGCCGATTTCAAACTTTGATGTTACAAGTCGTATTTATCAAAACTTACTTCATAAAGGCTATATAAAAGCAGGCTATATTGCAATGATAATGGGTTCAAAATCAGATTTTAAACATGCCGAAAAGATTAAGTCATATCTTAATAAATTTGATGTTGATATTGAAATGCGAATAATTTCAGCACATAAAAACGGAGAACGTTTAGTACAAGTTGCAGAAATAATTAATCATAGCATTGAGCCAATTTCGGTAATTGCAATTGCAGGTCGTTCCAATGGTTTGGGAGGTGCTTTGGCAGCAAACTTAAATGTTCCTGTTATAAATTGTCCGCCTTTTACAGGAAAGGATGATATTATGCTTAACATAAATTCATCATTAATAATGCCATCAAATACACCTGCAGTTACTGTTGTGCATCCTGATAATGCAGCTTTGGCAGCAATTCGTTCTTTAAACATACCACAATTTAAACAACAAATGGCAAAGGATATTCATGCAATGAAAGAGAGCTTGATTGAGGATGATACGGAAATTAGGAATTAGTTAAAAAAAAGTACAAAGTATAAAGTTAAAAGGTAAAAGTATGGGTATTCATAAATTTGAAGATATATTATCTTGGCAAAAAAGTAGGATATTAGTTATTTCTATTTATAAATTGTTTGAAAAACATAAGGATTTTGGTTTCAAAAATCAAATTGAAAGAGCTGCAGTTTCTGTTATGAATAATATTGCCGAAGGTTTCGAAAGAAAATCAAATAATGAATTTAGGTATTTCCTTTTTGTATCAAAAGGTTCTGTTGCAGAAGTTCGTTCAATGCTATATTTGGCAAAAGATTTAAATAAAATTTCAAATGAAGATTTTGAAAAGTTGTATAATTTAACTTTGGAAATTTCAAAGTTACTATCAGGATTAATAAAAACACTTTAACCATTTAACTTTCAACTTTATACTTTAAACTTTCAACTTCGTAAAAAATGAAACAAAATAAGGTCGCAATAATAGGTTCAGGAGGCAGAGAACACGCATTAGCATGGAAATTTGCCCAATCATTAAGTTGGAAAAATGTTTTTACCCTTTCGGGAAACGGAGGTATTCCAAATAGTCATTATATTGATACAGAAAACTTTGCAGAGCTTGAAACTTTCTGTAAAGAAAATGAAATAGATTTAATTTTTGTAGGACCTGAGCAACATCTTGCAGCTGGCATTGTTGATTATTTTAAAGATAAAGAAGTTAAAGTTTTCGGGCCTGATAAAAATGCAGCACAACTTGAAGCATCAAAAATATTTGCCAAACAATTTATGCAAAAATACAATATTGCAACAGCAGGATTTCAAATTTTTAGCAATATAAACGATGCAAAAAAGACTATAGAAGAAAAACAAGGAGATTTAGTAATTAAATTTGATGGACTTGCCGCAGGAAAAGGTGTTTTTGTTTGTTCATCAATTTCAGAAGCAGATATTGCATTGCAAGAACTTGAAAAATCTTATGGAAAAGATGTTGATTTTATTATTGAAGATAAGATTGCAGGCGATGAAATTTCAATTATAGGATTTACAGATGGGAAAAATATTAAACTTCTGCAAACTTCACAAGACCATAAGCAATTACTTGATGGCGACAAAGGTGCAAACACAGGAGGAATGGGAGCATACAGTCCTGTAAAAGATGCTAGCAAAGGTTTAATGCAGAAAATTCATGATAAAATTATTAATCCTACTTTAAAAGGAATACAAGCCGAAAAGATGAATTATAAAGGCATGATTTATTTTGGAATTATGGTAAAAGATGCCGAACCTTATTTGCTTGAATACAATGCACGTTTTGGCGACCCCGAAACAGAAGTTCTTTTACCTGCTTTGAAAAATGATTTGTATAAAGTTGTAACTAAGTGTCTATCAGGTAATTTGAAAGGAGTAAGTTTAAAGTTTGAAAATGGTTATTTTGCAGATGTTGTACTTGTTTCAGGAGGTTATCCAAAATCTTATGAAAAAGGATTTGAAATTTCAGGTTTAAATGAT
>JAADEE010000215.1 GCA_013153575.1 Chlorobiota bacterium | reverse complement strand
TTAGAGGCTTAAAAGAAAAATTCTTTAAGTTCATCTCTAATTTTATCGGATGTAGCAAAATCTTTATTTTTTTTAGCTTCAGCTCTTAATTTTAATAAAAGCTCAATAACTTCTGAAAGTTTTTCATCATTATTTCCTGCACCTTCTTCATCTTTTAATCCAAGTATTTCAAAAACAACATCATTATAAAGTTTTTGCATAAAAGCTAAATCATCTTTACTAATTGTTTCATCTCCAGAGTTTATTAAGTTTATCATTTTAACGCCATCAAATAAGTGGGCAATTAAAATAGGAGTATTTAAATCGTCATTAAGAGCATTAAAGAATTTTTCTTTTAAGCCTCTAACCTCAATAGAACTTTCATTACTTGCTTTTAAGTTGTTTAAAGTTTTAATAGCAGTCATTAACCTCTTATATCCTTTTTCAGAAGCCTGTAATGCTTTATTTGAAAAGTCAAGTGTACTGCGGTAGTGTGCCTGTAAAATAAAAAACCTAACAATCATAGGACTGTATGCTTGTTCTAATAATTTATTTTCTCCGGAAAACATTTCATCAAGAGTTATGAAATTTCCTAAAGACTTACTCATTTTTTGTCCGTCAATTGTAATTAGGTTGTTGTGCATCCAATATTTAACAGCATCTTCGCCTTTTGCAGCTTTAGATTGTGCAATTTCACACTCATGATGAGGGAATTGAAGGTCTAAACCACCTCCATGAATATCAAATTTATCACCTAAATATTTTGTACTCATTACAGAACACTCTAAATGCCAACCCGGAAAACCATCACTCCATTTTGAAGGCCAACGCATAATGTGTTCAGGTTCTGCTTTTTTCCAAAGAGCAAAATCAAATGAGTTTTTTTTGTCGCTTTGTCCGGCAAGCTCTCTTGTGTTATTTTGAAGGTCTTCCAAAACCCTACCAGAAAGTTTCCCGTAATTATTTGTTTCTGAATATTTTGCAACATCAAAATAAACAGAGCCATTTACTTCGTAAGCAAAACCATTTTTAATAATTTCCTCAACCATTTCTGCTTGCTCAATAATATGTCCTGATGCATGAGGCTCAATACTTGGAGGCAAAGTATTAAGTTGTTCCATGTTTTTATGGTAACTATTTGTGTATTTTTGAACAATTTCCATTGGCTCAACTTGGTCAAGCTTTGCTTTTTTTGCAATTTTATCTTCACCGGCATCAGCATCATTAACTAAATGACCAACATCGGTAATGTTTCTTACATATCGAACTTTATAACCTGTGTATTTTAAATATCTGAAAAGCAAATCAAAAGTAATAGCAGGTCGAGCATGACCTAAATGAGAATCTCCATAAACTGTAGGACCGCAAACATACATTCCTACAAAAGGTGGATTTATTGGTTCAAATTTTTCTTTTTTTCTGCTTAGTGTGTTGTATATTGTTAAATTGTTTTCCATAATATTATTTTTATTGTTGCATTGCAAAATTATTTAAATTATTACATCAACTAATTTTTTTATTGTTAAATCATCGAGTTAAAGTAACACTAACTTTCTTAATTTTTCCACCCATTGGAGGATTTATTTTTGAAACTTTTATTGTAATAGAATTTACATTTTTAAATTTTTCATGAAGAGCATCTAAAATTCGACCTGCAATATTTTCTAATAAATTAGATTTTTTTTGCATTTCAGCTTTAATAATTTTATATGCTGTTTGATAATTTACAGCATCTTCAATATCATCACTTTCAGAAGCCTTGGAACAATCTGTATCTATTTTTAAGTTAATTAAGAATTTATTACCAACAATTTGTTCTTCTTCATAATGCCCGTGATAGGCATAAAACTCCATTCCTTCAATTTCAATTAGTCCCATTTTGAGTTTTAAATTTAAAATCAATATGCAAATGTATTAAAAAACAATAATTCATTTTATCTTTGCATAATAAATTATTCAGAAAATCAAATATGGCAGATAAAAATATCAATATAGAAGAAGAGAAAAAGTCATTAAATTTTATAGAACAAATCATTGAAGAAGACTTAAAAAACGGTTTAAACAAAAACCAGTTACGTTTTAGGTTTCCTCCGGAACCAAACGGATATTTGCATATTGGTCATGCAGCATCAATTTGCTTAAATTTTGGTTTAGGTTTAAGATATGATGCTCCTGTAAATTTGCGTTTTGATGATACAAACCCTGAAAAAGAAGAGCAAGAATATGTTGATGCAATAAAAAAAGATATTGAATGGCTAGGGTTTAAGTGGGATAAAGAATTATACTCTTCAAACTATTTTGAAACACTTTATAACTGGGCAATTAAGCTTATAAAAGAAGGAAAAGCTTATGTTGATGACCAAACTTCTGAACAAATAAGAGAACAAAAAGGAACTCCTACACAAGCAGGAATTAATAGTCCTTTTAGAGATAGAAGTGTTGAGGAAAATTTAGAACTTTTTGAAAAAATGAAGTCCGGAGAGTCTCCCGAAGGTTCGAGAGTTTTACGTGCAAAAATTGATATGGCACATCCAAACATGCATATGCGTGATCCTGTTATGTACCGAATAATGCATAAAGCACACCATAGAACAGGCACGGCTTGGAAAATTTATCCTATGTATGATTGGACTCATGGGCAATCTGATTATTTAGAAAGTATTTCTCACTCAATTTGTACACTTGAATTTAAATCTCACAGAGAATTATACGATTGGTATCTTGATGAAATTAGAGATCCCGCAAAGTTAAGACCTAAACAAAGAGAATTTGCTCGAAGAAATTTGAGTTATACAATTATGAGTAAACGAAAACTTCTTAAACTTGTTGAAGAAAAATATGTTTCAGGCTGGGATGACCCAAGAATGCCAACAATTTCAGGTCTTCGAAGAAGAGGTTACACACCGGAATCAATTGTAAATTTCTCAAAAGTTTCAGGAATTTCAAAACGAGATAATGTTACAGATGTTGCATTATTAGAACATTGCATAAAAGATGACTTAAACAGAACAGCTCCAAGGGTAATGGCTGTTTTAAATCCGTTAAAACTTGTTATAACAAATTATCCTGATGATAAGGTTGAAATTATTGATGCTTCATATAACGATTATGTTGAAAATTCAGGAAGCAGAAAAGTACCTTTTTCAAAAGAAATTTATATTGAGCAAGAAGATTTTAGAGAAGAAGCAAACAAGAAATTTTTCCGTTTGAAATTAAATGGTGAAGTTCGTTTAAAAAATGCTTACATAATTAAAGCAAATTCTGTTGTAAAAGATGAAAATGGAAAAGTAATAGAAGTTCATTGTACTTATGATGAAGATTCTTTAAGCGGAAGTGGCACAGAAGCAAGCAAAAGAAAAGTTAAAGGAACATTACATTGGGTTTCAATAAAACATGCAATTAATGCAGAAGTAAGACTGTATGACAGATTATTTATTGATGAAGCACCGGATTCTCATAAAGATAAAGACTTTTTAGAATTTATAAATCCTAATTCTTTAACAATAATTGAGAATGCTTTTTTAGAGCCAAGTTTAAAAGATGTTAAAGTTGGTGACAATTTTCAATTCCAACGTTTAGGGTATTTTAATGTTGATGAAGATTCTAAACCTGAACACTTAGTTTTTAACAGAACTGTTGCCTTAAAAGATTCTTGGGCAAAGAAAGAAAATAAAAATAAACAATCTGCAAAACCAAATAGTAGTATTACCGATATTATGGCTTTTGCAGGAAAGTACATTAAAGCAAGAGACGAAGATGTTAGAATTAATTCAATAACAAATATTTTTGAGTTAAGTAAAAATGTTTCTTTTGAAAGTTTACTCAATTTAATAAAATCAGTAAATAGCAACAAAGAGTATTTAGCTTATTTAATGATGTTAAATTCTGAAAATATAAAAACCGACTTTTCAGATAAAGAAGTATTTGATTTAGTTGATAATTTTATAGGAACAGCATTAAAAATGAAAAACTCATATGTTCGATTTCAAGCAGTAGATTGCGTTGGTAAGTATCAAATTTTTAAAGAAAACCATATTGATTTGCTTAAAACAATGGCTGTAGAAGATAAAAACACACACGTAATTGAACGATTAAAAGAATTTATGTAAAAAATAAATTGTTTTGTAACATCTTAAATATGAAATAATTTAACAATATAATATTTAACACTTATTTAAATTATGTCAAAAGTAATAGTAAATAGTTTAGCTGATTTTGCAGCACTTGAAGGTAAAGATTTAGGAACATCAGATTACCTTAAAATTACACAAGAACAAATTGATAAGTTTGCCGAAGCAACACTCGATTTTCAGTGGATACATACCGACCCTGAAAGAGCAAAAAAAGAATCGCAATTTGGAGGAACAATTGCTCATGGATATTTAACTTTATCAATTTTGCCATATTTATGGGAACAAATTATAGAAGTTAATAACATTAAAATGCAAGTTAACTATGGCATTGATAAGTTAAAATACATGGAAGCAGTTAGGGCAAATGACGAAGTTCGCATAAATGTTAAGGTTTTAAGCATTAAAGATTTGAGAGGTATTTGCAAAGCTGAAATGAAAATTGCATTAGAAATAAAAGATAGAAAAAAACCTGCTTATATTGGCAATATTATTTTCTTATATCATTTTAAATAAAATAATAAAAACTTCGATAAATGGAAACTATAAAAGTAAACTCACCTTTTGATAATAGTTTTATAAAAGAAGTTCCACTTTCAAGTGAACAAGATATAAAACGAGCTCTTGAAATTGCAGATGATTTGTTTCAAAACCAAACAAAATGGATACCTGCACATGAGAGAATTGCAATTTTAGAAAAAACTGCTGAAATTATGAAAACTCAAATTGATGAGTTAACAAAAATTGCAGCACAAGAAGGTGGGAAACCATTTACTGACAGTAAAGTTGAAGTTTTAAGAGCAATTAACGGAGTTAAACTTGCAGCAGAAAGTATTGGACAAATAAAAGGCGAACAAATTCCTATGGGGCTTACCAAGGCATCAGAAAACAGAATTGCTTTTACAACTCGTGAACCTATTGGAGTTGTAGTTTCTGTTAGTGCTTTTAATCATCCTTTAAATTTAACTGTTCACCAAACTGTTACAGCAATTGCGGCAGGTTGCCCTGTGATTATAAAACCTGCATCAACAACACCACTTTCAGCACTTAATTTTGCAGAAATTTTAAAAGAGGCTGGTTTGCCTGATGGCTGGTGCCAAGTTGTTGTTTGTAAAAAAGATGTTGCCGAAAAACTTGTTACTGATGAAAGAGTAAATTATTTTTCGTTTATAGGTTCTGCCGAAGTTGGTTGGGGGTTACGTTCAAAACTTTCACCCGGTACACGTTGTGCTTTGGAACATGGAGGATCGGCACCTGTTATTGTTGAAGAAGATGCCGATTTTAATGAAATGCTTCCGGCTCTTTTAAAAGGAGGTTTTTATCATGCAGGACAAGTTTGTGTTTCTGTTCAACGGGTTTTTGTTCATGAAAATATTATTGAAGATTTTTCTAAACAGTTTGCAGAAAAGGCAAGTAAGTTGGTTGTAGGAAATCAAATGGATGAGAAAACAGAGGTTGGTCCTTTAATTTCACCACATGAAGTAAACAGAGTTGAAAATTGGGTAAATGAAGCTGTTGAAAAAGGTGCAAAATTATTAACCGGAGGAAAACGAATTTCTGATACTTGTTTTGAACCAACCGTTTTATTAAATCCGCCAAGTGATACAAATGTTTCAAAATATGAAATTTTTGGTCCTGTTGTTTGTATTTATTCTTATTCAAAAAGAGAGGATGCTATAAAAAAAGCAAATAGTTTAAATCTTCATTTTCAAGCATCAATTTTCACAAAAAATATTGATATTGCTTTAGATACTGTCAAAAAATTAAATGCAACAGCTGTTATGGTTAATGATCATACAGCTTTTAGGGTAGATTGGATGCCTTTTGGTGGTAGAGATAATTCCGGAATAGGCATGGGAGGAATTCCTTATACAATTCATGAAATGACAAGAGAAAAACTAATGGTTATTAAAAGTAATGTTTTATAAGCTAGCATATCTTTTAAAAAGAAAATATTTTATGGATAGTTTTAAGAAATGAAAATACACATTTTTTAAAACTATCTATTTAGTTTGAGAATAGTAATGAACCATTTTTTCATCTTCATTATAAATGTAAATAACATTTTCTTTTGTTTTAGAGTTGTATAGTAAAATACCATCTGTTTTTAAGTATTCATGTTTTTTTGCTTCATAAACATCTCCATTTCCTTTTTTTCTGGTAATAGTATGTCCTAAATACCATCTTCCACCTTCTCTACCGGCTTCAATTGTTCTTATTTTTACATTTTCATCAACTTCAATTGTTACATTTGTATTATTATCGAAGAACAAAATTAATTT
>JAADEE010000101.1 GCA_013153575.1 Chlorobiota bacterium | reverse complement strand
TTGTTGAAAAACTTTGGTACAAGACAAAGCAAAGGTTTTGGAAACTTTTTTCCGGTCGAAAAGTATGATTTTTTAAATACACAATCAATTTTACCGTACTATTTTGATTATGATAAAGAAAAATTAGAATATTACAATCAATACGATAAAATTAAAAGTTATAGCTTATTTCAAGTAATCAACATGTTTTACAATACATTAAGAAGTGGTATTAATCATCGTATTTATTTTAAATCCTTTATGTGGGCTTATGCCAAAAGTAAAGGTGAACATTGGGATAAAAAAACCATAAAAAATAGATATTTAAGTACAATACAAAATCAAGAAATAGAAAAATGGAAAAATAAATCTAAAGAATTTAGGAACAATCCTAGTAATTTTCCTTTGGGTTTTAATGATAAAAAAAACAATAATGCAGAAAGACATCTTTGGCGTGATTTATTAGGTTTATCAAGTTTTGAAAAAGCACAAGCTAATGATTGGAAATTAAAAAAAGAACATATTAAAGAAGAAATTAATCGTTTTAAATCACCATTAATTTTTAAACCTTTTCAAGTAGGCAAAAATAAGTACAGGGTGTTCTTTGGAGTTAATCCGGCGATTAAAGAACAGTTTAAAAAAGGCAGTAAGAAAAATTCAGAATCTGAAATTTTAGGTGAAGAATTTAATATTAAATACCGAAATAACGGCGGTTTAAAACTGAAGTATCTTAAAACTTTTGATTATGATAATTTTCTGAAATTTGCTATTAATACATACAATAAACAATGGGTTGAAAAAAAATTTCATAACAAAAATGAATTCAAAATAATAGATGCTATTTACTCACAACTTAAAACACAACTTAAAAATGAAAAATAATAAGTACATTGGTATAACCATCGGTCCGATATATAAAACAATTAAAATAGCTCAAAAAACAAGAGAAATTTGGGGTGCCAGTTATTTGTTTTCGTATATCTGCAAAGAGATATTAAAAAATATATCTGCAGAAAAATACAATATTCTATTGCCAAATAATGAATATGTAAGACAATCAAAACCCGGAGTAGGTTTATATCCTGACAGAATACTTTTACGCATAAAAGAAAATGGAAATTTTGAAGAAATAAATGAAATAATAGAAAAAGTAAAAGAAAGTGTAGCAAATCAATTATGGGATGAGTTAAATAAATCTAAATTTACTTTCAAACCATACGACAAGCATATTCAAATATTTAAAAAGAATAAAAATAAAATTAAAGCATTCTTTTATAATTATTTCAAAGTATATGCAATTGAAGCAGATGAAGCAGATTTAAGCTTTGTTGATAAAAATAACAAGAAGATTGGCATTGTAAAATCATTGAATTTGTATTTGGACAATGCCGAACAAATCCCTACTCTTGCCCATTTTGACCCTAATCCGTTTTACGTATTATTTCATTTTATTAACCATAGTTTTCTTATAAAGGATGCATTTCATGATGATTATAAAAACGGTTTTCCCAGTTTAACGGAGATAGCTACAAATGAGTTGCAATTTGTAACAGATGAAAACCAAAAATATATTGCACAAGATGAAATTAGAAAAATCATTAAAGATGAATTTAATGATAAGCAAGAAAATGATGCTTCTAAACCTAATGCACTTGTAGAAGAAATAAAAAAAGATGATAATGCATTAAGTGAAATCTTTGGGATAAAAGAAATATCTGAATATTTACGAACTTATCATAAATATATAGCAATAATTCATGCTGACGGGGATAATATGGGGAAACTTATCGGTTCACTCGAAACTGAAGATGAAATCAATAATTTTTCAAAAGATTTAATTGAATTTTCAATTAAAGCCAACGAAATTCTCGCCGGTAAAAGATTTACACAAAATGATGTAACAGACTGGGGTTATGGTGCTGCGCCTATATACATTGGAGGAGATGATTTGGTGTTTTTTGCGCCTGTTGCTTCACGAGATAGGGATGGAAATTATCTTACTTTATTTGATTTAATTGATAAATTAGACAGAGCATTTGATGATATTTTTAATAAAAAAGATGAAAATAATAACTACGAGAAATACAAAGGAATGACAGAAAACAGACCTTGTCTTACTTATGGAATTTCTATAACATATTACAAATTTCCGTTAAGAGAAGCTTATGAATTAAGTAAAAACTTAATGTATGAAGTGAAAAATGACAAGTATAAAACACGAAACAGAATTCATTTCAAATTACAAAAACATAGCAAGCAAGAATATACGGGAATAATTGATAAAAACTACAATACTTTTAGTAAATATAGAGAATTATTAAATAGCAATTTGAAAACACCAAAAGGAAAAGATTCCGATTTATTTATCAATTCTATTTACCAAAAGATTCTTTTAAACCGTGGACAATATCTTGATACAAACGTTAAAGATTTAACAGCTCTTTTTGATGAAACTTTCAACGAAAAAGTTCATAAAGATTTTGTTGAATATTTAATAAAAGTCAGAGAGTTTATTGAGCAAATGTTCAGTAATCAAGGATATAATGAAGAAACCTTAAATACAATAGTTTCTTTATTAAAATTAATACATTTTTATAGAGACAACGAATTTAGAAATTAAACTATTATGGCTACATACAAATTTACATTAACACCGATTGACAAGTTTTATTTTGGCAAGGAAAAACACCCCGTAAGACCAAGCTATTTTTTAGAAAGTAATCCCTTTCCACAGCAAACCGGACTATTAGGTTTGACAAGACACTATTTATTATTAGCAAAAAATGTTATTGATGATAAGAATGAATGGGATAAATTAATTGGAAAAAAAGGTTTTGACGGAACACCTAAAACCTACGGAAAAATAAAAAAAATATATCCGGTTTATATTTCAGATAACCACAACAACTATTATTATCCTGTTAAACAACTAGATAACTTATTTTTTGTTAATAATACAAAAGTTAAAGTGAGTTATAATAACCGAAGTATAAAAAACTTGCAAATTCTTGCAACTGAAGAAGCATCTGTTAAGCAAACTAATCAATTGAATTTAAAGCAATCTTTTTTCAAAGATGCATTTTTGAAAAATGATGAAAACTATAACAATTTAATTCCTTTTTATAATGAATTGGAAAAATACACAACACCAAACTTTTTCGGGATTAAACTTAAAAAGTTAAACTCAAAAGGAATATTTATAAAACATATACAACCGGGAATAACCAAAAATTATGAAGGAGAGAAAAAAGAAGATGCATATTTTAAAACGCAATATTTAAAATTGCATAAGGGGTTTAGTTTTTCATTTTTTGCGGAAGTTGACGAAGTTTTAGATGAAAAGAATATCCTATTTATGACTTTTGGCGGAGAAGCTTCTGTGTATAAAGTCCGTGTAAAAAAAGCAGATAATGAAGTACAAAATACACCTTTTGGTAAAAAAACGGAAGGCAATATTTTTCACTTTTTGAGTGATGCAATTATAAAAAGTGATGTATTTGAATATGTAAATCAATTCATAGGAGAAACACAATTTTTCAGAGCCTTAAAAATAGGCGGAAAAAATTTGAAAAGATTATACAATATTGATAGAAAACCTGAAAAAATCAATGAGTATTTTACTTCGAGTCAATTATTGATAAAAAAAGGAAGCATTGCTTTTGTTGATAAAGACCATGAAAAAGACTTTATTGATGCCTTGAATAATGATAACTTAAAGGCATATAAAAATATCGGATACAATTATTATAAACAACTTAAAAATTTAGACGTATGAATATTACACAATTTTACAGAGTAGAAACAATTACAGATGCCCACGTAGGCACAGGCGAATCCGGTTTTGGTTTTATTGACCAACTGATTCAAAGAGATTCAGCAACAGGTTACCCTTGTTTTAACAGTACGGGAATGAAAGGTGCTATAAAACAATTCATCGATACTTATGCTGATAGTGAAAATAAGTATGAAATGATGAAACGCATTTTCGGAAGCGATAGTTCTGCAAATAAAAAAGGCGGGAGCGAAACCCAACAAGGTGAAAGTGTGTTTTTTACCGCTCATTTATTAGCATTACCTGTAAGAACAAACAAAAATTCATTTATGCTTACAACTTCACCGGAATTGATCAATTTTTTTGAACATTTACATACTTTACTTGGTGATCCTTTGAAAGAATCAATTTATGAAGAAATAAAATCGATAGTATCTGATGACAATCCTGATGTCGGAAAATGTTTTAAAAATACTTACGTTGGTGCAGAAATGGATATTGTAGGTACAAGATTGAATTTAATTAACAATGATGAGTTATTAAATAAACTTAAAAGCTTATTTGGATTCGATAGTGATAGAATTGCTGTGGTTTCTAACAGAACAATGGCTGAATTGACATCAGATTTGTATTTGCCGGTTATATCCAGAAATGCTTTGGACGACGGTGAAAGTCAAAATCTTTGGTATGAACAAATATTACCCAGATTTACAAGATTGTATTTTGCTAATATTTGGAAAGAGGAAAAACAACAGGATTTCGTAGAAAATCTATTAACAAATAAAGATAATAAAAAGCCTCTTCAAGTAGGAGGAAATGCTTCCGTATCTTATGGATTTACTTCAATAACTAAAATGTAAACATTATGATGACAATAAATAAATATAGAGTAAACAGTTTGATTCCGATTGCAACTAAAATAATCCTTGAAGAAAAATTTAAAGATTCAAAAGGGCAATTCTTAAAAGAAACTTCAAAACCGAAAACATACAAAGGTTATATATCGTCTTTTAATGCCAATTGTATAATTATGACACCATTAGCTACAACCATTATGTATAATAGTAGTAAGGGAAGTAATGAAGATAAAAGCATTGTAATAAAATGGATTTATCAAATACTTAAAAAAGAAAATGAATCTTTTACAAATGAAAATGATTTGATTGGATATATTGAAGCCAATTCTGTTAATGGCAAACTAAAAACCGATGCTTTGGTTAATATTCTTACTGCCGGCAGTGCTTTAAAATTAGCATTTAGAAAATTTAAATTGATATAAAATGACAAATTTAGGATTAGAATTTAATAAAAGAGTTTATCGGAACATAAAAAGTGGTTCAGATAATATTCAATATAGAAACGACAACCTTAATCTAAAAGACTTATTAATTCAAACTAAACTTCAGGATTTAAAACCGAGTCAGTTAGATTTAAGTAAATATTTCCCGAAAAATGAGTATTACAGTTTTTCGTTAACTACTGCCGGACAAGGATTTTTAATAGGAACCGGAAATGAACACGGTACAGGTGCAAAGTTAAGTATCTCAAATAAAAAAAGAGAAACTCATGAATTTAAAATGGGATTTCATTTTGACCACTCTACCGGTATTCCTGTAATAACCGGACATAATCTAAAAGGAAGAATACGAAGTTTTTTTCCTATAGCATATTCCGGTAATAAAAAAGAATTAATTACAGAAAGATTAATTGGCGACATAAAAGAATGTTTGGATAAAGAAGTGGATAGAAATTTTGTAACAGAATTACAAAATGCAATTTTTGAAGGAAAAGAATTATCAGTTTCAAAAAAGGATACGTTTCTAGGCGCTTATCCGGCTAAAAGCTATAGCAGAGCATTTCATTATCATTTAATGAAAAAAGGAACAAATTCATTAAATGAAACTAAAGTTAATATAGCAGCAGGAACCTTTTTGTTTGAAGACACATTAGCTCATCATAAACATCCTTTAAAAGATCCAAATCCCATTAGATTTTTGAAAATATTACCCAATGTTGAAATCAAATTTCAATTTAGATTATTCGATTCCGGAGGTTTGTCTGCCGATGAAAAAGTAAAATTATTTGAATTTTTATTGCAGAAATATGGAGCGGGAGCTAAAACATCATCAGGTTACGGACAATTCAAAAAAAATATTTCTCAAAACAAAATATCTGATTTGCCGGTATTTGGTAATTTTATTGCTATTAGTTTAGATAATAAAGGAAAAATACCCGAAACTTCTCAAACCACCCAAACTCAACAACCGAAAAAAGCGGAAATTAGCCAAGATGATACTTGGGTTGAATTGGATACTTTAAAAATCGGCAGTTTGGTTTGGGGTACTGTTTTGAGTTATTCAAATGGAAATGCAAAAATCAAATTACACATTAAAGATAAAGACATAGTAATAAATGTAAACGGAAAATTTTCGAAAACCGAAAAAGCGAAGTTAATCATCACGGAAACTTCAGGAAAAATTGAAAAAGGAAATTTTACTATTACAAAAGTCCGGAAGAAAAAATAATCCAAATGCAACTAACCAAACTAAACCTAAAATTCGAAGCCGTAAACGACAGTCTGTTACCCGGACAGTTAGGCAGTATGTTACGCGGGATTTTCGGCGAAGCACTGATGCAATACGATGAAAAACTATACAA
>JAADEE010000014.1 GCA_013153575.1 Chlorobiota bacterium | reverse complement strand
TTTTGTAATGCTTAATTGTGTGTTTATATGTATAATTAATTATATATAAACTCCATGTTATTGCTATGTTTAAAAATGAGAAATCACATTAATTATTAGTAAAATTTAATGATTAATATTTACTAGTTTATAAAATATAAGTTAAATAATAAAATAAATATAATGAAAAAAATATTATATATTATTGCACTATTGTGCATTAATGCTCTTGTATATGGACAAGAAAATGAACAAGATACTTTTAAATTAGATAATGTAATTATAAAAGCTAATCGTATGCCGATAGTATTAAAAAATAATCCGGGGGCAATATCATTAGTTAATTCAGATGTGCTTTATGATATGCCAAAGACTATTGGAGTAGAAGAAGCTTTACGGTTAGTTCCCGGTGTTCGTGTTGATAATCAGCATAATGGAGAACGTGTGCATATGTCAATTCGTGGACAAGGAATTTTAACTGAACGAGGATTAAGAGGAATAGGTGTAGTTTTAGATGGAATTCCTATTAATGATCCTTCTGGTTTTGCACCTGATTTATATGATGTAGATTGGGAAACTGTTGATAAAATAGAAGTATTAAGAGGCCCGTCAACAGGTTTATATGGTAGTAGTGGTTCTGCAGGAGTTTTGAATATTACAACAAAAAATGGAGGAGAGAAAAAACTTGGAGGAATAGTAAGTCAAGAATTTGGTTCAAATGGTTTTTATAAAACTTTGGCACAATTAAATGGTACGCAAAATACTACTGATTATAGAGTAAGTTATTCACGAGAAGCCGGTGATGGTTATAGAGATCATCAAGCATTTTGGTCAAATAAGTTATATGAGAAATTAGGATTTAAACTTTCTGATAAAATTTATGTAACACAAATCATTTCACATACTGATTATTTTCACCAAAATCCTGAAGGCTTAAATTTAGAGCAACTTAATGATCCTACACAAGCAAATCCTGATGCTTGTCCATTTAATGAATATCAAAAAACAAACAGAACAACTTTTGGGTTTACCGGAGTTTATGATATTAATGATAAGCAAAATATTCAAACTTATGCATTCTATAAAACTTGGGATTATAAAGAAACAAGTAATAAATGTGCAGAATATAGAGATTATTCAGATCCGGGAGCAGGTTTACAATACAATTTAAATTTACAAACAGGAAGTTTTAAACATCATTTTAGTTTAGGTGCTGATTTTAAATGGCAAAATATTGATATGTATAAATTGCAAAGTGCAGCAAACTTAGATAGAGAGGAAAGCACAGATGAAACTAATATTGAGACAGATAGCTTACTTGCAAATCAAATTATAGATCAACAAAGTACAGGAGTATTTGCTATTTATAAGTTAGAATTTGGGAAATTAAATATTATAGGTAATGTTCGTTATGATGATGTTCAAAATGAACTTACAGATAAAATGATGTGGATTGATACAGCTAAAACTGATATGGATTTTTCACAAACTTCGTTCAGAATTGGAGCAAGTTATAATTTTTCTGAAGCAGTAACTGTTTTTGCAAATTATAGTCAAGGATTTATGCCACCTTCAACAGAGGAATTAGCAGCAAATCCTGTTGGATATTCAGGTTTTAATACTCATTTAGTTCCTGCAACATCTGATTGTTATGAAGTTGGTACTCGCGGATATATTGGGAATAAATTATTTTATGATATAACAGGATTTGCAATGAATACCGAAAATGATTTTTTTCGTTTCAAACAATCAGGTAGAGGTAATCAAGAAGTTTTTTATGGAAATGCAGGAAATAGTGAGAGATATGGTATAGAAACATATTTATCATTTGATATTATTAAAAAATTAAATTTGCAAGTTTCTTATACTTATTCTGATTTTAAATATACTTCTGCCGAAATAAATCCTGTTTATACAGATACAGACTATGTATTAACAACACCTCCCGAGGATGGACAATATTTGCCAAATTCTCCTAAGCACCAACTTTATGCGGAGTTAAATTATAAAATAAATAATAACTTTAATGTTAGTTTAGGAACTGAATACCAGTCGGAGTGGGCAATTTATACAGATGCAAAAGCATATAATGGTGAGTTAGACCCAAATATTTATCAGAATTGGCAAGATGGATTTAATTTATATAATGCAAAAGTTTCTTATAATTGGACTTGTAAAGGTTTAAAAGGTGAAATTAGTTTGGCTGCAAGGAATTTTACAGGAGAAACTTATATGGCTTTTACAGAACCTGATCCTGATGGTAATTCTTATCAACCTGGACCAAAGCAAGAATATTTTGGAAGTATAAAAATTAGGTTTTAAAAATTAAAAAGCTATACAAATAAAGAACTTGAAAATTCTTATTTGTATAGCTTTTTTTTAATATTTGTTATAAGACATTATTTTGCTAATTTTTTTACGTTTTTTATCTCTTTGTTTATCAGAAGGATATCCTATTGTTATAATAAGTTCAGGGCGTTTCTTTTCAGGTATTTGCAATAATTTTTTTACTTCTTTTTCATTAAACCAACCTAACATACAAGTGCCAAGTCCAAGTTCGGCAGCTTGAAGGCAAAAATGTTCAGCAGCAATTCCTATATCAATAAGGCTAAAATTTCTATTCTTAATTTTATTTCCTAGTGTTGCAGTAAAGTTTGAACCTTCATTTACAATAACAATATGCACAGGTGCCTGATTTGTAAAATGATTTAAAGGCAATAATCTGTTTGAAGTTGTTTGAGCAAGTTTCTTTTTAATTTCAGGATTATCAACTACAATAAATTTCCAAGGTTGAGAATTACAAGCAGATGGCGACATTCTTGCAGCTTCAATGCAAGCAATAATTTTTTCTTTTTCAACTTCCTTGTTAGAATATGATCTGTTGCTTTGCCGTAAATTTATTAATTCATTAAAAGTCATTAAACTATTATGTTAATCGAATTTGAAGTTACACATTTTTTAAATTATGTCCCATTTTAAGTTTTTTAGTTTCCATATAAAAATGATTGTGTTTATTTGTAGGAAGTTCAATAGGAACTGTTTCAACAATTTCTAAACCATAACCTTCAAGTCCTGCACGTTTTACAGGGTTGTTTGTCATAAGACGAATTTTGCAAATTCCTAAATCACGCAGAATTTGGGCACCAACACCATAATCTCTTTCATCGTCATCAAAACCTAACTTGTGATTTGCTTCAACAGTATCGTAACCTTGTTCTTGAAGTTTGTATGTTTTGATTTTATTGAAATATCCAATTCCTCTACCTTCTTGGTCCATGTATAAAATTAAGCCTTTACCTTCTTTTTCAACCATACGCATTGCTTCATGAAGTTGGTCGCCACAATCGCAACGTTGTGAGCCGAAAATATCGCCTGTTACGCATGATGAATGAACACGAACTAAAACCGGTTCATCTTTTTCCCAACTGCCTTTTATAAGTGCAGAATGTTCTAAACCATTAGAGATTTGCCTATATGGGATAAGGTCAAAATTTCCATAATCTGTTGGCATTTTAACTCTTTCACCTCTTTCAATTAATGTTTCTTCTTTTAATCGGTATGATATAAGGTCTTTTATTGTAACAATTTTCAGATTGTGTTTTTTTGCAACTTCAATAAGTTCCGGTAAACGTGCCATTGTGCCATCATCGTTCATAATTTCAACTAATGCACCTCCCGGTTTTAAACCTGCAAGTTTTGTTAAGTCAACTGTAGCTTCTGTATGTCCTGCACGTCGTAAAACTCCCATGTTTTTCGCTTTAAGCGGAAAAATATGACCAGGTCGACCTAAATCTTCGGGTTTTGTGTTTTCATCGACTAATGCTTTAATAGTTTTTGAACGATCGGATGCTGATATTCCTGTTGTACAACCATCTCCAATTAAATCAACGGAAACTGTGAAAGGTGTTTCGTGTAAAGATGTATTGTTTTGTTTACCAATCATAAGGTCTAAGTCTAATTGTACACATCTTGTTTCAGGTATTGCTGCACAAATTAAACCTCTGCCATGTTTAGCCATGAAGTTAACTTTTTCAGGTGTAATAAGTTCTGCTGAAGTTATAAAGTCACCTTCGTTTTCTCTGTCTTCATCATCTACAACAATTATTATTTCACCATTTTTAATGGCTTCAATTGCTTCGGGTATTGTGTTTAAATTTGATTTTATATTTTCCATGTTGTTTTATTTTTAAGCTCTTTTTGCTCGTTCCCAATTTACTGTTTGTTTACCTCTTATAAATCTATACAAACCTACCCAAACAGCATAATTCATTATGTAAATGTAATATGGTATAAATATTAATTTGAATTTAATTTTTTTGTTTTTAAAAATCCATCCTATAAATACAAATAAATAAAATATAGTTTGTAAAAAGAATAATAAAGTGTAAATATTATTAATGGATTGCATTTTTAATATAATTAATGCATTTAAAATATATATAATTGGTAGTGAAAAAGGAACAATTATCCATCTTGCAATTTTATGTGAGAAAAATTGCCAACTAAATATTCCATATTTAAAAGGGTTTAATAATGATTTTAAACGTATTATAGATTGTATGCTTCCTGCTGATATACGTATTTTTCGTTTTAATTCTTCTTTGATATTTGCCGATGCTGTTTCAATTGCATATGCTTTTGGATTGTATTTAATTGTATAACCTTTTTTTACTATTCTTAATGAAATAATAAAATCATCTAAAATTGTGTCAGGTTCAACTTCTTCTAAAAGTTCAGTTCTTACAGCAAATAATTCTCCTGCTGCACCTACTGCCGAGTATAATTCGGCATCCCATTTTTTAATTTTGCTTTCGAATTTCCAATAAAAACTTTCTCCTGAACCTGTTGCGTCATCAATGTTTTTATTATATATGCGTTTTTCTCCTGCAACACATCCAACTTTTGAGTCTTTAAATAAATCAACAATTATTTTTATAGAATTTTTGCTTAGAATTGTATTTCCATCAGAAAATATAACAATTGGTGTTGTTATATATTTTTTACCTCTGTTTATAGCTCCAATTTTTCCATTTCTTTTATTTTCGTGTAAAACTATTACTTCCGGATATTTTTTTAAAAGTTCAGGAGTACCATCGTTAGAGCCATCAGTAACCCATAAGTGTTTTATTTTATTTTTAGGGTAGTTTAAATTTAAATGATTTTCCATTTTTGTAGCAATATAATCTTTTTCATTATATGCTGCTACAAAAAGTGTTACTTCCGGTAAAGAAATATTATTGTTATTTTCTTCTTTTTTTTGTGAAAATAATGATTTAATTTTTACTAATATGTATAATATTATGGGATAACCTACATATGAGTATATAACTAATGATAATAAAATCCAAAAAAGAATTATAATAATTTTCATTTTATAAGATTGATTTTGATAAAATCAATTAATGATTTTGTAATTGCAAAATTATCAAAATTATTCAGAATAAACTGTTGTGCGTTAATTGATATTTCTTTAATAGGGATTTTTTTATTTGTTATGTTTTTTATAGTATTTAAAAAATCTTCTTTTGTGTTTGCAATAATTAAATCTTTGTTGTGTTTTCCGTTTATGCCTTCGGCACCTTTGCTTGTAGATATTACAATGTTGCCAGATGCCATTCCTTCAATTATTTTAATTCTCATTCCACTACCAGAGAGTAATGGAACAATCATTATGTTATTTTCTTGCATAAATTTTAAGGCATCATCAATTTCACCTAAGTAATTTATATTGTTATATTTTTTGAATTTTTCAATTAGCCAATTAGGTGCATTTCTTCCTGCTATAGAGAAGGTTATATTTAGTTTTTGTTTTGTAATTTCACTCCAAACATTATCGAGGAACCAAATAAGTCCTTCTTGATTTGGAGTCCAATCTAATGAGCCAAGGTGAAATAATGATATTTCTTCAAAATTACGTTTTTTACTTTTATATTTTGATGTATCAACACCTGTTGGACAAACTATTGTTTTTTTATTGTTGCCAAGTGTTTTAAAGATTTCTGCATCTCTTTGTGTTATAGGTATTAATAAGTCATATTTGTTTATGAATGAAAGCTCAAATTGTTTCATTCTTTTTACAATAATTTTAAGATATGATTTTTTTAGAAAGTTTTTTTCTTGTTTTAGTGTTTGTTCCCAGATTTCGTGTTCAATATTATGTGCGCGAAATGCAATTTTTGCATTAGAATGTTTTCTGATGATATCAATATAAGGCATCATGTACAATCCTTCAATTTGAATTATATCATACTCGTTTTTAGATAACAGGTTTTGTAATGATGCTTTAAAGTTTTCATTAATAAAGCGTTGTGCGTTATATGGTAATTTGGTGAATAATAAATTTTTTAATGCATTTATAGGAGAAATATCAGTGTTAATATCAACACTAATTATTTTTATGTTTTTAGGAAGTTGTTTTTTTATATCATTAATATTAACATAATG
>JAADEE010000295.1 GCA_013153575.1 Chlorobiota bacterium | reverse complement strand
GAGTTATTGTAAAAGAAGTTAAATAATTAAAAAAAGAGCTTGTGTTTTTACAAGCTCTTTTTTTTATAAAATTTCAAACACCACATCCTCACCCGAACAATATCTAATAATTAAATCAGAGATAAGTTGCAAATCTGTTTCAAAATTTTTATGACCACCAAAATTAATTACAATTAATAATATTTTTGAAGTTTTATCTGTTATCATTGTTCTAACACTATCAGAAGTTGGGCTACCAAAAGCACCAATATCATCTCTAAAAACAGGCAAACTTTCAATATTCATTTTACCACGACCAATTGCCTCATAATCTTCATCTTTTTTACCAATATCAAACAATATATCTCCTTGTATATTAGACAAATCATATCCTCCAATAGAATATCCTGTTTTTATTGAAGATAAATTTATAACATCAACAATATTGCTAATTTGGTATAAACTTTTGCCTTTAATAATTCTTCGCATTAATGCTTCGGCAGATAAACGATAACGTGCAGGTTCTTTTCCTAATGCCCTATATGCCTCACGTGAACTTGCAATTTGAGGAATATCTTTAATTGTTTCAATTTTTAAATCTGAAATACGTTTTTCTTCAAACTTAATTTCTTGCCAAAGAGATTTATTGTTTTTCTCAAATTTTACATTACCCGAAATTACACCTAACTTTATATTTGGTGAAGCATTTTTTATTGTTTCTGATATACTTATTTTCTTCATATCTCAAAAATAGAAATAAAATTTGAGATTAAAATAGCGTTTTATTGGCTTTTTTATATTTTTGCAAAAGAATTAAAATTGAATATCCAAAAATTATTCGGATAAAATAAAAATATAAATTATGGGAAGAGCATTTGAATATAGAAAAGCTGCAAAAATGAAACGTTGGGGACAAATGTCCAGAATATTTCCAAAATTAGCAAAAGCAATTACTATTGCAGCAAAAGAAGGCGGTGATGACCCTGACATGAATGCAAAATTGCGTACTGCAATTCAAAATGCAAAGGCACAAAACATGCCTAAAGACAATATTACGGCAGCAATAAAAAGAGCAAGCGGAAAAGATGCAACTGATTTTACAGAAGTAAATTACGAAGGCAAAGGACCTCACGGTGTTTTGGTTTATGTTGAGTGTGCAACCGACAATACAACAAGAACTGTTGCAAATATTAAATATTATTTTAATAAATTTGGTAATGGTCTTGTACCAACTGGTTCATTAGAATTTCTTTTTACAAGAAAAGCTGTTTTAGAATTTGAAAAAACCGATGATATTGATATTGAAGAACTTGAATTTGATTTAATTGATGCAGGTTTAGAAGAAATTGATGAACACGAAGGAACTATTTATGTTTATGGTGATTACAAAAATTTCGGAAGCCTTACAAAAGCATTTGAAGAAAAAGGAATTGAACTTACAAAAGCAAACTTGCAAAGAATACCAACATCTCCTGTTGAATTTACAGAAGAACAACTTCAAGACATTGAAGTTTTAATTGACAAAATTGAAGAAGATGATGATGTGCAAGGTGTTTATACAAATATTGCTTAATGAAATTTTTCAAATCCTGCGGGTTTTAAAAACCCGCAGGATTTAACTATAAACTATTCTAAAATTTAAAATCTTAAAAAATAAATAACCATGAAACAAATAATAAAAGCAGCAAGCATTTTGCTTTTTACTTTAATTATATTTTCAAATATCAATTGCGAAAAAGATGTTGTAAACCAAGCTCCATACAAACCTGTAGGAATTTACCCCAAAAACAATTCAAACTTAAACAGTATTCCTTTAACTTTAGACTGGACTTGTGTTGATAATGATAGTGAAACATTAACTTATGATTTATATTACGATACAAAAACACCTCCTGATTTACTTGCATCAGATTTAGATACAAATTCTTACTCAAATTTTACAGCAGAAAGTCAAGGAAAATATTATTGGAAAATAGTTGCAAAAGACGAGCAAGGTAACCAAACAGAAAGTGATATTTGGACATTCTCTATAAAAAACCTACCTCCTACAATGCCTGAAAATCCCAGCCCTGAGGACAATTCTGTTGACCAAACAACAACTACAATATCATGGGAATGCTCTGAACCTGACGGAGAAGAAATAAGCTATGATATTTATTTTGGGACAAGTGAAACTCCTGAACTTATTGAAGAAAATTACACACAAAAAACTTATGAATTACAAAATATAAAAGGCAACCAAAAATATTATTGGCAAATTATAGCTAAAGATATTAATGGTAACGAAGTTACAGGACCTATATGGAATTTTAATACTATTTTTTTAAAACCCGAAGCAACATATCCTGTTAATAACGAGCAAAATGCAGCATGGTTTCCTAAATTTACATGGAACAACAACAACTCAGGAACATTTACTTACGATTTATACCTTGGAACAAGCAATAACCCAGAATTACTTGTAAGTGATTTAACGGATGCAACTTACCATTCAGACAGATTAACAAAAGAACAAACTTATTACTGGAAAGTTGTTGCTAAGGATGAAGAAAGTGGCAAAACTGCTGAAAGCCCTGTTTGGTCATTTAAAGTTTTTGGAGACCCTGTATTAGGAACTTATTTTGATGTAAGAGATAATTACACATATAAAACCGTTAAAATTGGGAACCAAACTTGGTTTGCCGAAAATTTAAGATATAACCTTGAAGGCTCAAGAGTTTATGATGATGACCCAGAAAATGAAGCAATATATGGAAGGCTTTATACATGGTATCAAATGATGAATGGTGAAGAAGAAAGCAATACAAATCCGAGTGGTGTACAAGGCATTGCTCCGTATGGAGCACATGTTCCTAGTAAGGAAGAATGGTATGAGTTAATAAATTTTCTAGGAGGTATTGATATTGCTGGTAAATATTTAAAAGCTGAAGGCACAGAATTTTGGAATACCGAAAATGAAGGAACTAATGAAAGTGATTTTAATGCAATAGGAGGAGGATTATATTATTATTTGGGTGAAAGTAGTTCTTATTATGGAAAAGGTATTCATGCATCATTCTTATCAACTTCTCTTAATCATGAAAATTATTATAGTGTTGAACTTTTTCTCTTGTCACATTACAACAATAATATTTGGAGAGATTTCTATACTGCTCCCAATGCTTCTGCAATATCTTTAAGATGCATAGTAAATAATTAAAAAATAATATCATGAAAAAATCTCTTCTTATATAAAAGTTAAATTCTGTGGGTTTTAAAAACCCGCAGAATTTAACTTTTATCCCCTACTCTTTCAGACAAAAATAAATAATCTCATTTTCATCAAACCTATATCTTTCAATTTCCTCTTTCGAGAAGGTATTTACAAAATCATCTTCAATAACCTTAAAACCTGCCTTTCTTAATCTTTGCGGATAATCTTTTCCATATTGCCTAACATGGTCGTATTGCCCAAAATGTTTTTCTCGTTCTTTGGGCTCGGTTATGCTATCATCTTCATAAGTTACATCAAGCGAATAATCAATAGGCACCTGCAAAATTGCCCAACCATTAGGTTTTAAAATTCGGTAAATTTCTTTTAATGCTTTTTGTTCATCATCAATATGCTCCATTACATGATTGCAAATAAATGCATCAAAACTATTATCTTCAAAAGGCATATTTCTAATATCTGCTTTTACATCTGCAATTGGTGAGAGCAAATCGGCAGTTGTGTATTTAAGTTTTTCTAATTTCTTAAAACGTTTTATAAAAGGTTGCTCCGGTGCCATGTGCAAAAGGCTCATTTCATCGGTAAACAAGTTTGTTTTTTCTTTGAAATACAACCAAAGCAAACGATGTCTTTCCAAAGATAAACAATTAGGGCACAATCTATTATCACGTGTTTCGTTACCATAACCATAAGGCATAAACTTTTTAAAGTGTTTTTCGCAAATTGGGCACTCAACATTATTTCCTTTATACAAAATGCTCATAGGTTTGTTAAGTAAACTACTAAACTTAATAAGCAAAGGACGTGGTATATATTTTAAAAGTATATTTATTAATTTTCGCATTATTTAAATTTTCTTCAAAATAATAAAAATTTAATTAAAAAATATTCTTCTTTAAAATAATATTTTAATTTTCATAGATTACATAAAATCTCAATTAACTAATAACGTGATATAAAAATTAAAATCTAAATAAATTATCTACTAATTTATAAAATCATTTTGCTTTTAAATTTTTAAATTAGTATATTTGTTTTTCTTAATTTTACTAATTCGCATATTAAAATAAATTCTATTATGAAACAAATTAAACTATTGTCAGCAACTCTTTTGATTTTATTTATCTTAAATTCATGTAATAAAACTCCTCATGATAAAATTATGGGAAGTTGGGACATTACAAAAATTGAAAATCCTAAAATTGAAGATACTGACATTGATGCTTTTAAAGAATTAAACAAAGAAGCACTTGATAATGAAGTTTTTACTTTTACAGAAGAAAAAGTTACCAAAAAGTTACCCGAAGCAAGTGAAGGCACATGGGAAATGGATGAAGCCGGTACAATTTTAACAATTGATTGGGGTGAAGGCGATATTATGTCTCCACATAGTTACACAATAAAAGCATTAACAAACGACAATTTAATTATAGAAGAAGATTTTGATGATTTTATTATAACTACAACTTTTGAAAAAGTAAAATAATACAATATTTATTTGTATCAAACATTAGCATATAATTTAGGCATCTTTAAATTATATGCTTTTTTTGTAAATAGTAAAAAATATAAAAGATGAATAAAATTTTTGTTAGTAATGCAAAAGATGATAAAAGCAATGCTAAAAAATTAGTTTCAAAATTAGAAGCTGATGGAATAAAGTGTTACACATTGCCAAGAGATAAGTCGCAAGGAAATGCAGAAAAACTTATTTCAGACAGCAATATTTTTATTTTAATTTTATCAAAACATACTGAAAACTCAAAAGAAGTTACCGAACAAATAAAAATTGCATACGATAATAATTGCCACATAATTCCTTTTAAAACAAGTGCAGTTAATGACAGCATGAGTTTGCAATATTTTTTACATTCGTTAGAATGGGTTGATGCTCATGAAGATGGATTTAATGAAGCATATGAAATTTTATTAGAAATTATTGAAGAAATAACAGGCAAAAAAGCAAGAACTCCCAAAGCAAAAGCAAAATCATCAAACAATAGTTTTGAATTAAAAAAAACGCATTTATTTGGAATTATTGCTGTTTTATTTGCAATAATAATTTATCAGTTTACATTTACAGGCAATTCAAAAAAAGAACAAAAAACTTACAGTAACAACAAAATTACAAACAAAATTGAAGCCCCAAATCCTGCAGATTTCACAAATAAAGACCTTAATGATGAAGAAAAATTAATTGTTGGTTCATGGAAAATGGTTGATTATGAAGATAGCAGAATAATGAGCCCTGAAGAGAAAAAAATCACCGACCAAAATATTGAAGCAATGAAAAAAAGTGTTTTGTTAAAATATAATTCTGACAGAACATTTGAAAGAATTGGATTCACTCCTAAACCACAAAAAGGTTACTGGGAATATGATGCAAAAAAAAGAAAAATATTTTTAACTCCTGAAAATATTAATAAAAAAGAGGAAGTAAATATTTTAAATCTTACAGATAAAGAAATGACAATTGTAGTTACAGAATATATACAAACACAACAAGGCAAACCGGAAACTGTAACAACAAAAATTACTTTTGCAAAGCAATAAAAAAAAAGAGGCTGAAATTTTAGCCTCTTTTTTTCTACCATCCATGACTTAAAATTTCACCATCTTTCATTTCCATAGTTCTACTTGAACGATCTGAAAAATCCTTATCGTGAGTTACTGCAATAATTGTTTGCCCGTAATCTTTTGCAAGTTGACTAAAAATATCAACAACTATATTTGTATTTTTACTATCAAGGTTTCCTGTTGGCTCATCACACATAATAATTTTAGGATCATTTATTAATGCCCTTGCAATTGCCACCCTTTGCTGTTGCCCTCCTGAAATTTTTGATGCAGGTTTAAGAGCTAAATCTTTAATTCCAAGAAGGTCAAGTTTTTCATATGCTCTATGTTCAACTTCATCGTATGAATATTTATTTAGCTTTAAAGCAGGTATCATTACATTTTTTAAACATGTAAATTCAGGCAAAAGGTAATGAAATTGAAATACAAAACCTATATGCTCATTTCTAATTGCTGCAAGAAAATCTGTATTTTTTCCTGTTACTTTTTCTCCTGAAATAAACAGTTGTCCTTCATAATCAGTATCCATTGTTGAAAGTATATACATCATTGTTGTTTTTCCACAACCCGATTTCCCTACAACTGAAAGAAACTCTCCTTCATAAACTTTAAATGAAATTGATTTTAAAGCCTTAAATTTAACAGGTTCATAGTAATATTTTACTAAATTTTCTGCTCTTAATATTATTTTTTT
>JAADEE010000307.1 GCA_013153575.1 Chlorobiota bacterium | reverse complement strand
AATACCACTAATTTTCCTGTCATTTTTTTGTTAATTTGTTTATTTTTCAAAAATGTAAACATTAGGTTTATAAAACAAATTTTTTTGCTTAAAGGAAAGTTATTAAATTTAAAACCTTAAAATGCAAAATAATTAATTATTTAATATGAAACACTTTAACGAAGATTTTAAAACAAAACTTTATGAAACAATTGAGGATATTGAAAATAATTCGCTTGTTGAAATTGTTGCTGTAATTAAGCCAAAATCAGGCGAATATCAAAATGTATCTTTGTGGTTTGCATCAGCAGCAATGTTTTTAACATATACGTATTTTATGTTTTCGCCCATTATATATAATGTGTATTTAATATATTTTGGAACTTTATTTTCGTTTGTTTTAATTTATTTGATAATTGAACTTATAAAACCTTTAAAACGTTTTCTTACAAAAAAGAAACGCTTAATTAGAAATACCGATATTTATGCAAGAGCAGTTTTTCAAAAAGGAGGAATAAGATTTACAAATGAAAAAATAGGAGTACTATTTTATGTTTCTACTTTTGAACAAAAAGTGAAAATTATTGCTGATAGGGGTGCTTTTACATTGGTGCCAAATGAGTTTTGGCGACAATTTAAAGATAATTTTAATGCAATTTTTGATGCTGATAATCCTGCCGATGCTTTTATTTCTGAACTTAAAAAAACAAAAGCAATTTTTGCAGAATATATTTTGCCTATTGAAAATGATATTAATGAACTTCCTGATGATTTAGAGGTAGAGTTGTAAAAATAGTAAAATTTCAAAATTTAAATTTAGCATCATAATGAAAAATAGAAAACTAAATATTTTTATTTTAATAAGTTTAATTCTTACAATATTCTTTATTTTAAATCCTTTTGGAGTTGAAATATTAAATGCTCGTCCCGGAGGAGGTCATTCATATTCAGGAGGAGGAAGTTCTTCCGGTGGAGGAGGTGGAGGAGATGGAATAGGATTGTTAATTTATTACATATTTTCAGTTTTACCGCCTCAAATATCAATTCCGCTTGTAATAGGAGTTATTGTTTTGAAATTTTATGTTGATAAAAAAAACTCATCTGAAAATCAAACAATTGTTGCAACTCCCGGTATTCAAGCAACAATGAATAGGAATTATGTTATTGAAAGAAGTTTACAACAACTTTTAAGCATTGACCCAAATTTCTCGAAAGTATTATTTCTTGATTTTGTAGCATCAATTTATAATAAATATTACACTTGGTTCGGAAGTGAAAACTTTAAAAATCTTTCACCTTATTTTGATACTTATGAATTACAAAGGTCAAAAAACTTGCATAATAAACAAACTGTAAATGAGATTGTTATAGGAAGTATGCGAATAAGTGAAATAAATCTTTTACAATCGGTAACAGGAATTGCTGTTGATATTGAAGCAAATTACACATTAAATATTCATGGCAGAAAAACACGATATGCAGTAGTTGAAAGATGGTATTTTAACAGAAAAACAGGAATTATTTCACCTGAACCTGATAAAATGAGAAAACTTGTTTGTCCTGCTTGTGCTGCACCTGTTAGTTTTACCGACGATGGAGTTTGTGAAAGTTGTGGTACAAAAATTAATGCTGGAGAAATGCAATGGTTTGTTCTGAAACATAAAATTTTAAGCCAAGAAGTGTTTAGCACAAAAGGACTTGCACATTACGAAGAAGAAATAGGAACAAACTTGCCAACTATTTATCAGCATAACATACAAGAAACATCAATGAACTTTGCAAGAAGGCATAATATTGATTGGAATAGTTGGAGAATGCAATTTTCTCAAAATGTTGTTTCAGAGTATTTTATTAAAATTTATAATGCTTGGAGTATAAATAAACTAAATTCTGTAAGAAATTTATTAACCGATAGGTTATATGATTCTTTTATGTTTTGGATTGATGCATATAAAACAGCAGGATTAAAAAATAAACTTGAAAATATAAATATTTCAAATGTTCAGCTTGTAAGTATTGATGAAGATAAATTTTACGAATCAATTACTGTTAGGATATTTGCTTCGGCACTTGATTATGTTATTGATGCGTCAGGTAAAGTTCAAGGAGGTTCTGATAAAAATCCAAGATATTTCAGTGAATATTGGACTTTTATAAGAAGACAAGGAGTAGAAAAAGATGCTTATGATTACTCAACTTGCCCTAATTGTGGAGCACCTGCTGATAAAATGGGACAGGCAGGAGTATGTGAATATTGTGGAACAAAAATTAGCAATGGAGATTTTTCTTGGGTACTTGCAATAATTACACAAGATGAATCTTATACAGGATAAATATAATTAAAAATTAAGATATTATGATGTTTAAAATATTAGCAATATTAAAACTAATAACTTTTTTTATAATGATTGGTGTATTTATTTTCTTGATATATAATCAGTTTAGAAAGAAAAAGGATTAGTTTAAATTTCTATTAAAATATAATAATTTAAAAAATAGGCCATGAACACTTTAAAAAAAGCAATAAAGATTTTATTAGCATTAATAATAATATCATCAATAGCAGGATTTTTTATTTTAAAATCATATAAACCTCAATACTCAGGCGAATTAAAATTGCCAGAACTAAAAGAGGAAGTTAAGGTCTATTTTGATAAGTACGGCATACCTCATATTTATGCTCAAAATAAGGCAGATTTGTACTATTCATTTGGGTATTTGCATGCACAAGAACGTTTATTTCAAATGGAAATTTTAAGAAGAGTTGCAAGTGGCAGATTATCTGAAATACTTGGAGAAGCAACATTGGAATATGATAAACTTTTCAGAACACTTCAAGTTAATAAAACCTCAGAGGAAGCTGTAAAAAAATATTTATCTGATAAAAACAAACCATTTGTGCAAGATGTTGATAATTATTTGAAAGGTATAAATGAATTTTTATTTAACGGAAAAACATCAATAGAATATTCATTAATTGGTATTGAAAAAACAAAATTTACACGCGAAGATTTATTTAATATTGCAGGATATATGGCATTTAGTTTTGCCGAAGGTTTTAAACTTGACCCAATGATTACAAAAATAAAACATAATCTTGGAGATAAATATTTAAAAGATATAATTTCAAGTTATGTTCCCGGAACTGAAAGAATAAAAAATAACAATGATTCGCTTATTGATTATTCAGCATTAAGCCAAATTTCTTTAAGCACAATGAAAATGATTGAAGATTTAGAAGTTCCTTTTTTTGAAGGAAGTAATTCTTGGGTTGTTTCAGGAGATAGAACTGAAAGTGGCAAAGTGCTTTTTGCAAATGATACACACATGGCATATTCGCAACCTGCTGTTTGGTATGAGGCACATTTAGAATGTCCGAACTTTAACCTTTACGGAAATTTTGTTGCGGGTGTACCATTTTCATTATTAGGACATAACAGAAATTTGGCATGGGGATTAACGATGTTTGAAAATGATGATGTTGATTTCTTTTTTGAAGAAATAAATCCGAATGATAGCACACAATATAAATCAAATGATACTTGGAAAAATTTTGAAATTATTACAGAAACAATAAAAGTAAAAGGTGCCGAAGATGTAAAAATTAAAATTAGAAAAACTGAAAGAGGAACAATTATAAATGATGTAATTAAAGGAGTGGGAGAGAGCCCTATTTCATTGTTTTGGACTTTTACGCATTCAGAAAATAAAATTATTGAAGCTTTTTATGAACTAAATAATTCACAAAATATTAAAGATGTAGAACAAGCTGTTGAAAAAATAGCAGCTCCCGGACTTAATGTTATGTATGGTGATAAATTTGGAAATATAGCATATTGGGCAGCTGCAAAAATTACAAAGTATAAAGATTCTGCAAATACTTCTATTATTCAATCATATAAAGATGCACCGCTTGGGTTTTATGATTTTTCTAAAAATCCACGATTGATAAATCCTAAATCCGGATATGTTTATTCTGCTAATAATCAGCCTGATAGTGTTGATGGAGTTTTATACCCGGGGTATTATGCTCCGGAAGACAGGGCAAAGAAAATTGTTGACTTTTTTAATGCCAATAATACGGTAAATGTTGAAAAAATAAAAAAACTTCAAACAAACGTAAAATCGGATATTAAGCCAATTACTGCAAATATAATTTTGGAGGATATTAATAAAGATGTTTTATCAAAATCTGAGCAATACAAAAAAGCTTATGAAATATTAAAATCTTGGGATGGAAATCATTTGAAAGATGATATTGCTCCAACTATTTATTATCGTTTACTACGTAAAATCCTCGAATTTACAATGATTGATGAATTAGGCGAAGAAGATTTTGAATTTATGGCACATGGTCATACATCATACAGGTCAATTCCTGTTCTTATAAGAAATAAAGAATCTGCATGGTGGGATAATATAAAAACTAAAAAGCAAGAAACTCGAAGCGATATTTTTACAATGGCTTTTGACAGTACAATTGTTGCGTTAAATTCTGACCTTGGTAATGATATTGATAAATGGACTTGGGGTAGGGTGCATACTGTTGAATATCAACATGCAATAGGTAAAAAAGTTAATGCTTTAAGAAGTACATTTAATGTTGGACCATTTAATGTTTGGGGTGGAAGATCTGTTTTAAATAATATAAATTTCACACTTAGTAATGATGGTAAATATAAGGCAAGTTCAGGTCCTGCAATGAGAACAATTATAGATTTTTCTGATGTTGAGAATAAGGCATATAGTGTTATTCCTACAGGACAATCGGGTGTTTTTATGAGCAAACATTATTCTGATCAAGCAGAAATGTATAACAAAGGAGAATACAGAAAGCAAATGATGAATAAACAAGAAATTATTGAAAAAAGTAACGATGTATTGGTAATTTTGCCTGAATAAAGTAGGATTATACTTTTTTGTGTAATATCTGACTTGCGTTAATAAAAAAACACCTCATAAGCATTTTGTTGTTTGCTATGAGGTGTTTAAATTTTAAAATAATTTAGTCTTGAATATATTCAATAGCATTTAAAGCTGCAATTGTACCATCTGAAACTGCAGTTGTAATTTGTCGCCATCTTTTTGCACGGCAATCTCCTGCAACAAAAACTCCTGCAACACTTGTTTCTAAATTTCCATTTGCAATAATCTCGCCTCTGTCATTTAAGTCAATTATGTTCTCAAAAGGTTGTGTTTGAGGAACATATCCAATAAAAATAAAAACACCATCAATTTTCTTTTCGGTTTCTTCACCTGTTTTTAAGTTTTTAATAGTAACTTTTTCTAGTGATTGCTCACCATAAAATCCTGTTACTGTAGATTCTAAAATAAAATCAATTTTAGGATGATTTGTTGCTACTTCAATAGCATGTTTATATGCTTGAAAATGATCAAACTGATGAACAACAGTAACTTTACTTGCATATTGAGTTAATGAAACTGCTTCTTCAAGTGCTGAATTTCCACCACCTACAACAATAATTTCTTTATCTTGAAAAAAATCACCATCGCAAGTTGCACAATATGAAACTCCACGTCCTGCAAATTCTTTTTCTCCAACTGCACCAATTTCACGAGATTTTCCGCCTGTTGCAATTATAACCGCTTTTGCTTCATAAACATCTTTATCATTCACAGTTATTTTTTTAACTTTTCCTGTTAAATCATATCCTGTAACTTTAATGTTTGATTTTACAACGCAACCAAAGGTTTCGGCTTGTTTTTGCATATTTCGTGATAGCATATATCCGCTTATACTTTCAATTCCCGGATAATTTGCAACTTCATGTGTTAATGACATTTGCCCACCTGAAATACCTTCATTTAAAATTAAAGCTTTAACTTTTGCTCTTGATAAATATATTCCGGAAGTTAATCCTGCAGGACCACCACCAATTATTATTATGTCAAATTTGTTTTCTTCCATAGTTCTTTAAATTAAGAAGTCACGATTTCAATATTTTGCAAATATTTAAAAACTTTAATTTGCAGATAAAATTGAAGGCGTGACTTATAAGTTCTCTAATAAATTATAATTCTTTAAATTGAATTAAAATTCAGAATCTAAAATTGCAGTAATTTGGTCTCTTGATTGAATACTGCTTGTTGCTTTTACAACTTTTCCGTTTTTATAATATACTGTAAAAGGTAATCCCATAAAACCTGCACATTCAGGTAAATTTCTTATAACATGCGCATCTGGTAAATCAAAAAGCATATCATAAAATTTAACATGAGTATATTCATTTCTTAAATCTTCCATTTCTGCATAAACAGGCACACACATAGGTCCCATTCTTCCACAGCAAATCATTACGTTTTCATTTTCTGATATAACTTTGTTATATTCAGCTTCAGTTTCAATATGGTCTAAATTTGTATTTAAAGTCATTTCTACTTATTTTAATATTTATATAATTAATTATTTTTGTGCAAAAATATTATAAAAAATATTACTTAAAAAAATATTTAATAATTATTGAAAAAATGCTAAATTGCCGTT
>JAADEE010000179.1 GCA_013153575.1 Chlorobiota bacterium | reverse complement strand
TGATACAATTCAATATTATAGTAAAGCAGAATATAATGAAATCTCAATTGGTGACATTATAGGCGAAATATCTTACACTCCAAATATTGAAGACTCTATAATAACTATAAAACTAAGTGATGAATTTGCTGAAAGTTTTAGTAGCCTTGCAGATATATCAACAACAGATGAATTTAAAGACTTTTTTCATGGGACATATGTAACATCTGAATCAGATGGGGGAGATGGTGCTATTTTAAAATATAAACTAGACACACTTTCTACAATAAATATATATTATCATGATGCAGAAGGAGAATACACATTTAAAGTTGGAACTGCTATTAGTGGAAATGTTAGATACAATACATTTGAACACGATTATTCAAACTCATCAATAAACCTTGATGAAGAAACAAATATACAAGATTCTGTTGCATATATACAAGGGATGTCCGGCCTTAAAGTTATTGTTAATTTCCCATTTATAGAAAAACTAAAAGACTTAGGAGACATAGCAATAAACAGAGCTGAATTAATTGTCAATACAGCACCATCGATATACACATATGAAGATGATTTTCCAGCAATTGATGCTATTACAATTTCCGGAATAAATGCAGACGGAGAAACATTTTTACTACCTGAATATTACTCTAGTGCAGGATATATAAGTGTCCCATACCTTGATGGTTCATATAAATATGATATAGCAGGTTATATTAGGGATTTAATAGAGGGTGATGTTGATAATTGTGGATTATTACTTTCTATAAACTCATCATACTCAAATATGAAACGTTCTGTTATAACAACAGGCAATAATTCAAACAGAACAAGACTTGTTATAAGTTATACAAAATTATAAACACAAAAAATAAACCTAAACTATTATGTGTGGAATTGTAGGATATATTGGTGAAAAAGATGCATATCCAATACTTATAAACGGATTAAAAAGACTTGAATACAGAGGATACGACTCTGCAGGTGTTGCAATAATAGGAAATGAAACAAAAATATTTAAGAAAAAAGGGAAGGTTTCTGAACTTGAAAAACTTGTAAAAAACAAAGACGTTTCCGGCGTTATAGGAATTGGACATACAAGATGGGCAACACACGGAGAACCTAATGACGTTAATGCACACCCTCACACTTCACAAAATAATAAATTTACAGTAATTCATAATGGTATTATTGAAAATTACGGAAGATTAAAAAGAAAATTAGAAGATAGAGGTTATAAATTTAAAAGTCAGACAGACACTGAAGTTCTTGCAAACTTAATTGAATACATTTACATAAAAGGAAATGGTGAAATTGATGCAGAACATGCTGTAAGACTTGCCCTTTCAAAAGTAATTGGTGCTTATGGAATTGTTATTATCTCAAAAGATGAACCAGACAAACTAATTGCTGCACGCAAAGGAAGTCCTCTTGTTATCGGAATAGGTGAAGGAGAATACTATATAGCATCGGATGCAACACCAATTATTGAACATACCGATAGTGTTATCTACCTAAATAATGATAATGTTGCAATTATAAAAAAAGACCAACTAACTCTAAAAACAATTGGAAATGATGAGCTAAAACCTCTTATCCAAAAATTAACAATGGATATTGGTTCAATAGAGAAAAATGGATATGAGCATTTTATGCTTAAAGAAATTTTTGAACAACCAAAATCTATTTTAGACACATTTAGAGGAAGAGTTGCTGCAGACTTATCAGAAATAAGACTTGGTGGGCTCTTTGAAGTTATGCCAAAACTTGAAAAAGCAAAAAGAATTATAATAATTGCTTGTGGAACATCATGGCATGCAGGGCTTGTTGCAGAATACTTAATTGAAACTCTTGCAAGAGTTCCTGTTGAAGTTGAATATGGATCAGAATTTAGGTATAGAAAACCTATTATTTATGAAGATGATGTTGTAATTGCAATCAGCCAAAGTGGTGAAACCGCAGACACTCTTGCGGCTATTAACATTGCAAAAGAAGCAGGAGCAACAGTTTTGGGAATTTGTAATGTTGTAGGTGCAAGTATTCCCAGAGAAACACATGCAGGAGTATACACACACGCAGGTCCGGAAATAGGAGTAGCATCAACAAAAGCATTTACTGCACAAGTTACTGTTCTTACAATGATTGCTATAATTTTAGGAAAAAATAATAACACTATTTCTGATGATGAATATACTAGTTTAATAAAAGAATTAACTGATGTTCCTAAAAAAGTTGAAGAAATTTTAAAATCTGATCCTATAATTAAAAAAATATCTGAACTATATAAAGATGCTACAAATTTCTTATATTTAGGAAGAGGTTACTTATTTCCTGTTGCTTTAGAAGGTGCTTTAAAGTTAAAAGAAATTTCATACATTCATGCAGAAGGTTATCCTGCAGCAGAAATGAAACATGGTCCAATTGCATTAATTGATGAAAATATGCCGGTTGTTGTTATTGCAACACAAGATAATTCTTATGAAAAAATTGTAAGTAATATTCAAGAAGTTAAAGCACGTAACGGAAAAGTAATTGCAATTGTAACAGAAGGTGATACTGTTATAAAAAGTATGGCAGACCATGTTATTGAAGTTCCAAAATCACATGAAGCAATTGCACCATTATTGACTGTTGTTCCATTGCAACTTTTATCATACCATATTGCCGTAATGAGAGATTGCAATGTTGATCAACCTAGAAATTTAGCAAAATCTGTTACTGTAGAATAAAATAAAAAATATTTATAAAGTTAAAAGGTTTTATCGATTTAGAATTTCTAAACTGTTAAAACCTTTTTCAAATTAATAACAAAATGAAGAATATATTTTACATTTCTGTTTTAGTTTTATTATTTGCAAGTTCATGTAAAAATAAAAATAACAAATATGATGTTGATGTTTCAAACATTAATATTAAAATAAAAACTAAACATTTTGAAAAAGATCTTTTCAAATTTAATGTCGACAGTTCTGATTTTTATATAAATTATTACAAACAAAAATATGGCGAATTTTTCAAACTATTTAATTATCAAATTGTTGAAATGGGGAGTTGCGAAGATCCAAATTATGGAAAGAACCTCGACCTATTTGTTAGATACTGGAAAACAGAAGGAATGTTTGATGTTTTAAAAAAAGAATTTCCAAACTTTGACAAAGAACAATTACCAAAAATTGAAGATGCATTTAAACATTATAAATATTATTTTCCAAACAATTATATTCCTGAAATTTACACTTTTTTCTCATCTTTTGGATATTCTGTTGTAACGCTTGATAGTGTTATGGGAGTTGGAATAGATAAATATTTAGGTTGGAAAAACTTCAATTTATATGACAAAGTTGGTTTTAGCATGTACCAAAAAAGAAGGATGACCAAAGAGATGATACCTGTAGATTTAATGAGGTCTATTGCTGAATCGGACTATCCTTTTGACAATACAAATTCGGATAACTTTTTAGACAATATTATTTATGAAGGAAAAATGCAATATTATTTAAATTGCATGCTACCAAATACTGCTGACACTTTAAAATGGAGATATACAGAAAAACAACTTTCATGGGCTGTTAAATATGAAACAAAAATATGGAATTACATTGCTGAAAAACGTTTACTTTTTTCAACAGATAAAAATGAAATAAGAAAATTTGTTGGTGATGCTCCTTACACATCAATCTTTGCAGATGTTTCTGCTCCTAGAGCAGGTGCTTTTATAGGATTTAAAATTGTTGAAAACTATATGATTAAAAATCCTAAAATTAGCTTAAAAGAATTAATGGAAGAAAAAGATGCAAGAAAAATTTTAGCAGGAGCAAAATATAATCCCTAATTTTCATAATCATCAATAACCTTAATAACTTTTGCAGGATTACCGGCAAGAACTTGATTCTTTTCAGGAAATGATTTTGTAACAACAGCACCTGCAGCAACAATTGTATGTTCGCCAAGCTCAACTTCCGGTAAAATTATACAACCTGTTGTTAGCAATGAATTCTTTCCTATTTTTATGGGATTTGCTTTTTTGTAGTTTGTATATTTTGTTAAACTATGATTTTGACTAATTATTGAAACATTAGGTCCTATCCAAACATTTTCTTCAATTATAATTCCATTACGTCCATCAATATAACACCCCGGAGCAGCTCCCGGATTTTTAGCTGTTTTCTTTTTTATATTTTCATGAGATTTAACAAAAGATGTAAAATGAACAGGCCAAGGAACTTTTCTATTTACACCAATAATTTTTTGCATAAAAAATATAAGAAACATCTTTTTTACAGAATAATAAACAGATAAATCCATTTGCTTATAAAAAAGTTTGAAAAATTTTAAAACTAATATTCTCATTTTAAATTATTTTAAAAATTCAGATTGTTTAAGTTTTCTATATCCTACAAATGCTAAACTAATATACATTATTGCTCCAAAAAAAGAAAAATATAGAAGAATTGTATCAAGTTTTGTTTCTTTAAAGAAATAAAAAATACAAATTGCAATCAACAAATAAATTACTTGCCATATTAAAGTTAACTTTTGCAAATTTAAATATAAAAAAACCGAGCTTGTATTTCTTGTTGCAAAACCTGCTACCGCTAAAGGTATAAGAAACTTTGCTATATGTCCTGAATATATCCATTCTTTTCCTAACACAAAGCCAAATAAATCTTCACCCCAAAAAACAATAGGAAGTAAAATAACAAAAGCAATTATAAATGAGCTTATATATGATAATAAATAAAGATTTATTCTATTTTTTGTTGTTGTTATTTTCTGATAAAATACAGATGTGAAAGAATTTGAAAGAAAATTTAACGGAAAATTAATAACCTTATTGGCTTGCGAATATAAACCTACAACTGTTGAATTAAATGCAATTGTTAAAAAATAAACTAAAACATTTACAGAAATTGAATTTAAAAAAGCCATTGGCATTGAAAAAAACGGAAAGTTTTTATGTTTTATCATTTCTTCTTTCAATAACTCTTTATTAAATTTATAATTGAATGCTTGTTTGTTTTTGTTTCTAAAAAATAAAAAAATACCAGAAAAAAAACAAGATATAGTTTCTCCTAATGCAAGTCCAATTGAACCAAAACCTAAATATGCAAAGCTAATTTTTGAGCCAACTCCTGTTCCTGATTTTATAACTTTTGATATTGAAATTTCTTTAAAATTTTTAAACCTACTAAACCAATTATTAAAAATTTTATAAGTTGCTTGAAAAAAAATTGAAATCGGTACTAAAAATATGAAATACCGATAATTTTCAAACTCTAATAATTTTGATATTGGCTTAAAAAATAAAAATAAAATAATAAAACTTAATATTGTTGTTAAAATTACCAACCAAACACTAATAATTAAAATATGAAAAGCTTTTTCGTTGTGTTTTGGAAGCATAATTGCAAGTTCATATCTTCCTGCCGAAACAGAACTTATTAACGAAGTTAAACTTACGAAAACAGCAAACACACCAAATTCATCGGGTGTAAAAAGTCGTGAAAGTAATGGAATTGCAGCAATTGTTATAATTTGAGCAATTGCAGAACCCGTCATTAATGTAAAAACATTTTTAAAAAACTCTTTACTTATTATTTGTTTTATTTTATTTAGCAAATTAATAATTTTTACTTTTTAAATATCCTCAAAAACAAAGGTAATCTATTTACTTGGAAATTATAGTACGGATTATTTTTTGCTCCCCACCCCTTAAAAAAACGAGCAACACCGGGTATCATAGAACCTTCAAAATCAAGAATTAATTTACTATCTGCATGGTCTTCAATAAACTTATTCATTAAAAAAAATGCTGCATTATTTTTTCGCCCTTCTTCATTCGATTCCGAGAAAATATAATAAGCTCTATTACTTGAAAAAACAAATGCAAAAGCTGATATTAAATCACCATTTTTATTTTTTGCAGAATAAATTTTTAACATTTCCTTTTGCTCACATACATTTAATAATTTCTCTAACAAATCTAACTTATCAGGACTTAAATTTATTGTTGGCTTATTTCTTTTTAAGTTTATTAACTCTTTAATCGTAGCATTATTTGAAACACCTAAATTATTTTTTAATGCTTTTTTAAGATATGTTTCTGTATTTTTACTAAATGATTGTCTTAAATTTTCATATGAATTATTTAAATTTAACTCATAATTTACTTTTTCCGAAATATTAAAATTAGAAAGTTTATTCGATGAATTTATATTTAAATTTACAAAACGATACTTTTCTTTAAAAATTGAAAGTAGTTTCTTAATAACATCTTCTTTAATTTCATTTTTTGAAAAAACACCAAGCTGTTGTGTAAAAAAAGGCTGATAAACGTAATTTATCATATATTTTCTTTTAACAGCAAATGGCAAAACAAATTCATAATCATTAACAATAATTGCCTTCCATTTTTTTTCTGAAGTAATATCTAAATACCAAGAATATGCATAAACACGACTGTTTAATGAGTTTTTTATACAATCATCCCATTTTTCAATATTAATTTCATCTCTATTT
>JAADEE010000018.1 GCA_013153575.1 Chlorobiota bacterium | reverse complement strand
TTGCTCCGAATGATTTATCTGAATATCCTGCTTGAATTTTAAAATCTGCAAATTTATTTATGAAGTTTGTTTCGTAAAAAACATTTAAAGTATTAAAATCGGTATTGTTAATTGTATCATCAGATAAATATCCGTCACTCGATTTTTTTGAAATTGCTAAATAGTTTTTCCAATTTTTACGATTTAATGAAATACTTGCATTTCCTCCGAAGTAATTATGTTGCCCGGCAAAAATGGAAAGTTTAAGATTGTTTGCCGTTTGTGTGTTTGTTATGAAGTTTATTGCTCCACTGTATGCATTTATGCCGAAAAATCGGTTTCCCGGACCTTCAATAATTTCAACTTTTTCAATGCTTTCAATGTCAACAGGTAAATCCATGTTATGATGTCCTGTTTGTGCATCATTCATTTTAAAACCATTTAGCAGAATTAAGGTTTGCTCAAAATTTCCACCTCTAATGCTTATGTCTGCTTGTATTCCTTCTGCACCTCTTTGCCTAACATCAACATTGCTTGCATATTCAATTAAATCTTGCAAACTGTGAACGGGCAATTTCTGAATTTAATAAAGGTATCCTTGATGAAATAATTTGAACATCAGGTAGTTGCACTGTGTCAATTTTTGCAAAAGAAGTATCGGTTTGTGCTTCTAATGTTAAAAAAGAAAACATTAAATAAGCTATCGGCAAAACAGAAATAATAATTTGCTTACCTATTGAATTAAAAATGCTCCATGCAGAATTTTCCCATTTCTTAAATTTTATTTTTTTATTTAGAATAAGATTTTTTCTGTGCATTTTATTTTAATTTTGAATTTTGAAAAGGCAAAAATAATTAAAAATGTTACATTCTGTTATAAATGATAAGTAGTTAAAAAAATAAGCAATTTATGAAGTATAAACATATAATTTGGGATTACAACGGAACTCTATTAAACGATGCAAGTTTATGCGTAGAAATTATAAATGAATTGCTTTCTGCAAGAGGGTTAAAAACTATGAGTTTGCAAAAATACAAGCAAGAATTTGATTTTCCTGTTAAAGATTATTACGAAAGAGCAGGTTTTGATTTTGAAAAAGAAAGTTTTGAAATTGTAGGAACTGAATTTATAAAAGAATATAACATAAGGCAAAAAGATGCACCACTTCAAAAAGGAGCAATGAATTTGCTAAATGAAATTAAAGATAAAGGAATTAAGCAATCAGTTTTGTCGGCACGTGAGGAGCAATCATTAATTTCTGAACTTAAAAAGTTTAATATTTTTAATTATTTTGAAGAAGTTGTAGGATTAAATAATCATTATGCCGAAAGCAAAGTTGAAAGAGGCAAACAATTGCTTTCAAAAATACAAGTATCTAAAAATGAGATTGTTATGATAGGAGATACAAAACACGATGCCGAAGTTGCAAAAGAAGTTGGAATAAATTGCATACTTGTTTCACATGGACATCAAACAAAAGATAAGTTGCAAACTTGCGGTGTTAAAGTTTTTGATAATTTTGAAGAAGTTAAAAAGTTTATTTTCAATTAACCCCCATTACTAAATACTCACATCTAAAAAAAAATGATAAACCCACTAAAATATAACAGAACAAAAACAACAAAAGTAAATATCGGAAAAGTTCAACTTGGCGGAAATAATCCTATAAGAATTCAGTCAATGACAAATACAGATACCTCTGATGTTGAGGCTACTGTTGAGCAAATAATAAAAATTGTAGATGCAGGAGCAGACTTTGTTCGTATAACAGTACCAACTTCGGTAGTTGCTGAAAAAATAAAACCCATAAAAGACTTGCTTATAGCAAAAGGCTACGATGTACCGTTGGTTGCAGATATTCATTTTAGCCCGAAGGCTGCATTAATTTCTGCAAAATATCTTGAAAAAGTAAGAATAAATCCCGGCAATTATGCCGATTTAAAACAATTCAAACATATTGAATATACTGATGAGGAATATAAAAAAGAAGTTGAAAACATAAAAACTAACTTTGTGCCTTTCCTGCAAGTTTGTAAAGAAAATAATACTGCAATTCGCATAGGGACAAATCATGGCTCATTATCCGACAGAATATTAAGTCGTTATGGCGACACACCTCTTGGAATGGTAGAATCAACAATGGAATTTTTGCGAATATGTAAAGATGAAAGTTTTAATGATATTGTAATTTCTATGAAGGCAAGTAACCCTATTGTTATGATACATGCCACAAGATTGCTTGTTAAAAAAATGGAAGAAGAAGGAATGAACTTCCCAATTCATTTAGGAGTTACCGAAGCAGGAAATGAAAACGAAGGAAGAATTAAATCTGCCGTAGGAATAGGTACTTTGCTTGCCGATGGAATAGGGGATACAATAAGAGTTTCTCTAACCGAAGCACCTGAAAAGGAAATTCCTGTTGCACAGGCAATTGTAGATGTTTTTGACGAGGCTGTTTTAAGTAAATTTGAAGTTAAAAAAGAAATAAATTTCAAAGATTTTGATTTTTATTCTTATAAGAAAAGAAAGTCGTTTGCAGTTAAAAATGTTGGTGGCGATAATGTTCCTGTTGTAATTTCTGATATAAGCAAAAATGTAAGCAAAGAAAGTATTTTAAAAAGTGGATACCTCTATAATAAGGAGCAAAATGTTTTTAAGTTAACAGATTTATCAGCAGATTATTTATTTGTTGGAAATAAAGTTATAGAATTTAAAGGTGATTTTGATTTTATTTCAGAAAATGAAAATTTTAAAGATGCTTTTCAAATCTCAAATTTTAATGAAAAGAAAGATTTTGAAAATTTAAATTTTGTAGAACTTGATGATAATTTCATAAATTACGATTTCAATAAATTTAAAAATAATGAGAATATTGTTTTTGTAATTGACATTAGCAAATCACATTCGCCTGTTCATTTTGGTAGAAGTTTCTTTTTCTTTTTAGAAGAAAATAAAATAAAAAATCCTGTAATAATTAAGTACAAGTTAAGCTCGTATAACGAAAAATCAATGGTAAAAGCATCGTCAGAAATAGGAGCTCTGTTTATTGATGGATTTGGTGATGGTGTTTTCTTGCAGTCTGATACAGAAAATATTGCAGAATTAAACGAATTAAGTTTTGGAATTTTACAAGCATGCAGAACTCGTATTACAAAAACTGAATATATTTCTTGTCCGTCATGCGGAAGGACACTTTTTGATTTAGAAGAAACAACTGCAAAAATTAAAGCAAAAACATCTCATCTTAAAGGAGTAAAAATAGGAATTATGGGTTGCATAGTTAACGGACCCGGTGAAATGGCTGATGCAGATTTTGGTTATGTTGGAACAGGCACAGGTAAAATAACTCTTTATAAAAAACAGGAAGTTATAAAACGAAACATCCCTGAAAAAGATGCGGTTGAGGAACTTTTAAACTTAATAAAACAATATTCATAAAAAATCATACTATATATAAGGTGTGCTAATTTTATTTTAAAATATTTTTGCCTTTTAATTTGTATTTGTAACTGTTAGATTAACAGTCAAATAGGGTAGTGTTGTTGTTTTAATCTTAGTTTTTCAAAAAAAATAAACCCTCAAAAAATTTGACAAGCGTTTTTTATTTATTTTAATTTGCATCTTTAAAAATTTAAGGAAACACCAATTTAAGAACTTTAAGTATGGGTAAAAATCTTGTAATTGTCGAGTCACCGGCTAAAGCAAAAACTATTGAAAAATTTCTTGGGAAAGCATATAAAGTTAAGTCTAGCTTTGGTCATGTAAGAGATTTGGCAAAGAAAAATTTTGGTATTGATGTTGAAAATAATTTCAAACCTGAATATGTTGTAATGCCGGACAAAAAAAAGATTGTTGCCGAACTTAAAAAAGAAGTTAAAAATGCTGATACAATTTTATTAGCATCCGATGAAGACCGCGAGGGAGAAGCTATTGCATGGCATTTATATGAAGTTCTTAACTTAAAAAAGAAAGAAACAAAGCGTATTGTTTTTAATGAAATTACTAAAAATGCAATACAAAATGCTGTTGATAATCCCGGCAATATAAATATCGATTTAGTAAATGCACAACAAGCACGTAGGGTTCTTGATAGACTTGTAGGTTTTAAACTTTCTGCTGTTTTATGGAAAAAAGTTCAAGGCAAACTTTCTGCAGGCCGTGTTCAGTCTGTTGCAGTTAGACTTTTAGTTGAGCGTGAACGCGAAATAATGAACTTTAAACCGGAAAGTTCTTTTAAAGTTGTTGCTGAATTTACAGTTGATGAAAATGGTATAAAAAGAAAATTTAAAGCTGATTTATCAGAAAAATTAAAAACAGAAAAAGAAGTTGTTGCGTTTTTAGAAGGATTAAATAATCCAACTTTTAAAGTTAGCAATATTGAAAAGAAACCAGGCAAACGTTCGCCATCTGCACCATTTACAACATCATCATTACAGCAAGAAGCAGGAAGAAAATTAGGATTTCCCGTAGGGAAAACAATGCGTGTTGCTCAAAAATTATATGAAGCAGGACTTATAACATACATGAGAACTGATTCTGTAAATTTGTCGAGCCTTGCAATAAATACTGCAAAAAAAGTTATACTTGATGAATTTGGAGAAAAATTTTATAAAAAAAGAGTTTATAAAACAAAATCAAAAAGTGCACAAGAGGCTCACGAAGCTATTCGTCCAACATACCTTCAAAATAAAACTATTGAAGGATCTTATGATGAAGTTCGACTATATGATTTAATCAGAAAAAGAACATTAGCATCGCAAATGAGTGATGCAATTTTCGAAAAAACAAATATTGAAATTGACTTTAATCATAATAAATATAAATTTTCAGCATCGGGTGAAGTTTTAGTATTTCCCGGGTTCATTCAAATTTATACAAATGAACTTGATACAAAAAATAATGCAGAACTTCTTCCAAAAGTAGAAAAAGGACAACTTCTTGACTTAGAAAAAATTGAAGCACAGCAACAATTTAGCAAATATCCGCCAAGATACACAGAAGCTGCCTTAGTTAAGCAACTTGAAGACAAAGGAATAGGAAGACCTTCTACATATGCACCAACAATTTCAACAATTCAAAAACGTGCATATGTAATTAAAGAAAACAGAGAAGGTGTTGAAAAAGAATATACTAATATAAGGTATAAAAATGGAAAAGTTGAAAAGAAAACAGAAATAAAACAATACGGAGCAGAAAAAAATAAACTTTTTCCAACCGATATTGCAATGGTTGTAACTGATTTTCTTTCAGAAAATTTTGAAAATATTATCGATTATAATTTCACAGCAAATGTTGAAAAAGAATTTGATAATATTGCACAAGGAGGTGTAGTTTGGTATGAAATGATTGAAAAGTTCTATAAAGATTTCAATGAAAAAGTTGAAAAAACAATAGAACAAGCAGAAAGAAATACCGGTGAAAGAATTTTAGGCGTACATCCAAAAACAGGAAAGCAAATTTCTGCAAGAATAGGACGCTATGGCCCAGTTGTTCAATTAGGAAAACAAGATGACGATGAGAAACCTCAATTTGCAAGTCTTAGCAAAGAACAACATATTGAAACAATAACTTTGGAAGAAGCAATTGAACTACTTGAAAATTCAGGAAATGGAAGGTTGTTAGGAACTGACCCAAATACAGGTAAGAAAATTTATGCTCGTTATGCAAGATATGGTGCAGTTGTTCAATTAGGTGATTCTGACGATAAAGATGATAAACCAAAATATGCAGGATTGTTAAAAGGAATGACTCTTGAAAATATTACATTAGAACAAGCAATTGAACTTTTCAAACTTCCTCGTGATGTTGGTGAATACGAAGGCAAAAAAGTTGTAGCAGCAGTTGGTCGGTTTGGTCCTTACATTAGACACGATTCAAAATTTGTTTCTTTAAAGAAAACAGATGACCCTCTTACAATAACAATTGAAAGAGCAATTGAACTTATTGAAGAAAAAAGAGAATCTGATAGAAAAAGACTTATAAAAGAGTTTCATGAAAATGAAGAAATAAAAGTTATAAAAGACAGGTGGGGAAAACCTTGCATTTTTTATAAAAAGAAATATATAAGATTAAACCCTAAAATTAAACCTGAAGAAATAACTTTAGAAGAATGCCTTAAAATTATTGAAAAAGAAATGCCTAAACCAAAGGCAAAGAAAAAAGTAACAAAAAAGAAAACAACAACTAAAAAGAAATCTACAACAAAAAGTAAGAAAAAATAATTAATGATAAACGATATAATAGGATATTTGGATTTTATAGATGTTTCATCTTTTAATTATTCACACAAGAATAATCAAGATGAACTTATGTTTTCAAATGTGAAATTCCAAAGTTTATCAAATCCTATCGAATTATTAAACAGTTGTGATATAGCAATAGTTGGAGTTCCAGAAGGAAGAAACTCAAAAGGTGAATTTACTTCATTAGCACCAAATCAAATAAGAAAAGATTTGTATGGTTTATATGTTCCAAACAAAATAAATATTATTGACTTTGGAAATATAAAGCAAGGCAAAACAGTTAAAGCCACTTATGTAGCATTAACAGAA
>JAADEE010000059.1 GCA_013153575.1 Chlorobiota bacterium | reverse complement strand
CAGTTTAATACATTCACTGTAACCTGTAATGGTAGTTAAAGGGGTTTTTATTTCATGAGAAAATAAAGTCATTAATCTGGTTTTCAGTTTATTTAAATACTCAATTCTTTGCTTTGCCTCTTCAAGCTCTTCAACTCTTTGCTCAAGCTGTTCAACAATTTCAGAAGTAATTTGCTCTTTAAAAACATTCGCCTTTTTTAGAGTAATTCTTAATTTTTTAACTTTTGTAGAATTAACTAAGAATTTTTTTAAAAGAGAAACTAATTTTTTTTCATTTATAGGTTTGGGAATAAAGTCGTCACACCAAGATAATACTTTTTCTTTTGTAAATTCATCAACATCAGCTGTCATGCCAATAATAACAGTTTCATTTAAACCTTCAATTTTTCTTAACCTTACTGTTGCAGCATAACCACTAATATACGGTAAAACAATATCCATTAAAATTAAATCAGGTTTAACTTCTCGTGCAACTTTTATACCTTGAAGTCCGTCAAATGCCTCATATATTTTACAGTTAAAGTTAGCCGCTACTATTGACTTTATATGTTCCATCATTGAAACGGAATCTTCAATTATCAATATTTTTTTCAATTAAAATCTCCCTCTTGCTGTCTGATAACCTGATTAAATTTACTTTGTAAATATTCCCTTCCGCAATTTCTTTTACAGTACCAATAAAGTCTTCTCCCCACTCTATCACTGTAATACCATTGCTGTTAACAACTTCTTCAACTTCATCGTAGAAAATATCCCCATTCTCCGAAAGCCTGTACAAGTCAATATGGTATATGTTTAATTTCCCTTTGTAAATATTCATTAGTGTAAATGTGGGACTTGACACATTTCTACCGTTAATACCGAAATGTTCCACCAAGCCTGTTGTAAATGCCGTTTTGCCTGTTCCCAAATTACCACAAAGCAAAACAACATCATTTGGATTTAAATTATTTGCAAATTTTTTTGCTATTTTTTTGGTTTCCTCTATATTTGATGAAATAAATTTATTCATAAATTACCGATATTCAATTCTAAAAAAGCATTTTTTAAATAATCAACAATTGTCGTTGCACTGACAAATGCCCTACCCACTTCTTTTTCTGCCAAATCACCTGCAAGCCCATGTAAATAAACTCCTGCTTGTGCCGACTCTGATAAAGAAAATCCTTGTGCCAATAATGCACCAATAATCCCTGTTAAAACATCTCCACTTCCTGCCGTACTTATTGCAGGTGAGCCGGTGGGGTTATAAAATGTAATTTCTCCTTTATTACAAATCAAACTGCCTCTTCCTTTCAATACACAAACAGTATTTAATTGCTTTGCAATCTCTTTTACATATTTTAATCTGTCCAACTGCAAATCTTTGGTAGAAATACTACAAAAGTGTGCCATTTCCCCGGGATGAGGTGTTAATACCGATTTTTCCTCAAAACCCAATTTTTCAAAATCGTTAACTGAAAATAATCTGAAAATATCGGCATCAAAAACAACACTACCTTTATAACATTCAGCCAAAAATTTTACACTACTTCTTGCAATTGAATCAAGCCCTAAACCCGGACCAATAATAATTGACTGTTTATCTTTAACAAAATCTTCTATTTCATTTTTTGAATAAGGGTTTTCAGCTATTTTAAACATTAGTTCAGGATAATAGGAGGAAATACTTTCATATCCTTTTTCATCTGTAAGAATTGTTACCAAACCTGCACCGGATTTTAATGCACTGTACCCTGCAAGCACCGATGCACCAAGCTTACCTCTTCTGCCTCCGATAATTCCCACATGACCGAATGTTCCTTTGTGAGTGTCTTTGCTTGTATGTTTTGTTAAATATGTAAAATCCCTTAACTCTGAAATATATAACTTAGGTTGCACATCTTCCATAACACTGTTGGGTATAGTTATTCTGTCAACAAATACTTCACCGCATTTATCTGCTGCGGGACTAAAAACATGACAATATTTATAAGCACCAAATGTTACCGTAACATTTGCAGATAAATAAGTATCTGAAATTATTCCAAAATCTCCTGACAAACCGGAAGGAATATCTACGGAAAAAATAAATTTAGAATAAGATTTGTTAATGCTATCAATTACAGTTTTATAAAAACCTTTAACTTCTGTTTTAAGACCTGTACCTAATATTGCATCAACTAAAATATCAGTACTCTCTAAAGTAGTGGTTAGAGCATCTAAATTTGTTTCATTAAGATTGATAATCTCAGTATTGTAATTTTTTAGTATTTGTAACTGAAAAGAACAATCCTCACTTAACTTACCGTTTAAAATAAAAACCGTTGGTTTATAACCGTATGAAATAAGCTGTCTTGCAATAACAAGTCCGTCTCCACCATTATTACCTTTACCACAGACTATACAAATACTTTTATTGTTTAAGTTATCTGCAAATATTCTTTTTAAAACTGAAAAACAAGCTGTACCTGCATGCTCCATTAAAAGAACACCAAAACCGTTTAATTTTGAAATTGTTTTACTATCGGCTTCTGCCATTTTGGCAACAGAAAATACAGGTTTCATAAACCCTCTTACTCTATAATTGATCGGTACTACCGGTATCTATCAAAGGTATTAAAATTTTAAAAGCAGTTCCTTTTTTGCCTGTTTCAACATCAATAATTCCACCATTGTTTTCAATATATTCTTTTGCTGTGGAAATTCCAAGTCCTGTGCCCCCATCTTTCCCTTCAGTTATAAAGGGAGTAAACAAACGCTCAACAACTAAAACAGGTAAACCTCTTCCATTATCTTTAATTTCAATTTGTAAATCGTTCAAAATTCTTTTAAAAGAAATTATTAATATTTTTTCTCCACCATTTTTATAACAATCATTTAACTCTTCAAATGCATTTTGAATTAAATTTCTTAAAGCTGCCATAACTTGTAAAACATTTACCGAGATAAGCTGATTCTGTATACCTTCTTCCACTATTACTTCAAATTTTACACTATCTAATTTAGCTTTTTCTTCATATTCGGTAATTAAACCACTACTTAAATCCTTTATTCTCACTTTTGTATAAAGCTTTTGAGAATCTCCCCTTACAAAAGAAAATGTTTCAGAAACCATTTCTGTCATGTTTTCCAAGCTGTCATTAATTTTATTTAGGCACTCTTGTTTTTTTACATCATCATCAGTATTATTCATAATATAGTGATATATTTTCAGCGTTGAGATTACATTATTTAAATCATGTAATATTTTTGAAAGCAAAATCCCCAAATTTTCAAGTTTGCTTTTTCTGTTTACAGCATTTTCTGTCTCATGTAATTCCATGTATAAATCTGAAATACCTCTGAATATACCTGAAAAACCTTTTAAGTTAGGAGAGGAGTCTGTTGGGACAACTCTTTTTTGAATACTGCTCTCCAATACTTTGACCGATCTCATAAAGTGTATGTATAAAACAAATACAACCCAAGCCAATACAAAAGCAAAGGCAAATGATAAAATGTAAAGATTTGAGAAAAAATGAAATATCTTTTCAACAGGTGTATTATGGGCAAACATAACTACATCATTTCCGTGTCTTATAATTATGCCTTTTTCAACTTCCACAACCCCATCTTTTGCATAATATTTTGAATCATCAGGAATAAACCCGAAATTAAGAACAAATACATTATCGGTAATCGTACCTTGCCCAAGCACAAGTTTATTATCATCAGGTTGATTTTTTATCAAATATTTTGAATTATTGATTATGTATAATGCAAGATGATTGTTAAATTTACCTAAATAATAATAAAAAACAGACAAAAACAAAATCAAAATAAATGCAACAAAAATTGTTAAGGACAAAGGAGATAACTTAAATTTTTTCATTGTTTTATTATACAAAACTTTTACAAAAAAAGTCTATCAAAAATTTTTACAATTTTTAATTATAAAATTAAATTCTTTAATCAATTTTTCAATAATATTGTTTACATCTTCTATTTTTTTTACCATTGCGCAACATTGACCAACTTCAATTTCACCCATATCAAGCTTACCTTCGAAAATTGCCTCTTTAGCCGGATTATTACCTAATAATTTCAATATCTCTTCTTTTTTAGCACATTTTTTTTCAAGTATTGAAATCTCTTCTGTAAGTTTATTCTTTATTAATCTAACAGGAATAATATCTTTCAAGGCTAATACAGTATCACAAGAACTTGCATTTAAAATTGCATTTTTATAATTAATATGAGCTGAAGATTCTTTAGAAGCTGCAAATAGTGTCCCGATTTGCACTCCTTCTGCTCCTAACATAACTGCAGCAGCAATACCTCTACCATCTGCAATTCCCCCTGCTGCAATAACAGGAATATTCACCAAATCAACTGCTTGCGGAATAAGAACAAAAGAAGTAAGCTCATCTCTGCCGTTATGGCCCCCAGCCTCAAAGCCTTCAACCACAACAGCATCAACACCTGCTTGCTCACATTTATACGCCAACTGGGGAGTTGAAGTGACATGAACTACAGTTTTGCCTTTTTCCTTTAAATAATTTGTAAATTTTTTAGGAGACCCTGCAGACATAAAGAAAATATCTACATTATTATCTAATGCAACTTCAACCTGTTTTTCTGCATATTTTGAAAAGATAGGAATATTAACCCCAAAGGGCTTTGAAGTTAAAGTCCTTGCTTTTTTAATATGTGCTTCCAATAAATCAGGTTTCATTGAGCCTGCCCCAATCAAACCCAAACCACCAGCGTTTGAAACAGCAGCAGCCAATTTTGCCCCTGAAACCCAAACCATTCCACCTTGAATGATTGGATACTTAATTCCAAATAATTCTGCAATCCTATTCATCTCTCCTCCAAAACAATTTTAAAAAATTTAAAAAACAAACCACCTCATCCCTCATCCCTACTTAACACTTAGCACTTAAAAATTATACAAATCTCATTCCCAAATATGCAACAACATCCGAATAATCATTTGTAACCTTTCCTGAATTTGTATATTCAATAACCTCTCCTTTTTTTGCTCCTAATTTTTTTGCAAGTTTAGTAACAACATAAGCAGGGCCAACTCCACACATTGAAATATTATTATCAATCACTGTTTTTAACATTCCGTCACTATCAAGGATTTTCAATTTTTCAATGACTTTACTATCCAATGTTTCCGCAATTTTTGCAGGAACAAAATGGCTCATATCACTACTTGCAACAGGTAAACATTTATTTTCCTTGCATACATTCTCAATAACATTGACAATCGTATTCGTTGAATTTATATTTAAAGTTCCAATTGAAATTGCAACAATTTTTACATTAGGTTTAAAAAATTGAATTATTGGCAACTGTACTTCTAATGAATGTTCAAATTTATGAGAAAGTTCATCTTCCTCGGCATCTGAATGTTCCACAATAAATGATGCAATCTTTTTGTCTGTATTTATGACTCCAAGCGGTGTTTCCCAGTCTTCAAAACTAACGCCTATCGGTTTCCCAACTCCTCTGTGGTTTGGACAAAGAATTATCACTAAATCATGTATCTCTGTCGAATAAAATGTTTTAAAGGCAGTTTCTCCTGAAAAAATGTACCCCGCATGAGGAACTATCAAGCCATAAGAGTTTTGTCTTTCTTGAAAAAACTTTATCGAATTAAAAAAATCATATAATTTGTCTCTACTGTTTGGGTAAAATTGACCTGCTACAGCCGGTTTTCTCATATTTACCTCCTATTATTTTTTCTAAATATATTATATAACAAATAAATTATATTGAACCATTTGCATTCAAGTGATATTATATTATTCATCAAGGAAAATATTTAGGGGGAATTAAAAATGAAAAAATTATTTATTTTCGGTCTTTTTTTCTTAAGTTTATCTGCATTTAGCCAAGTTGACAAAACCACAATTATGGAAAATGTAAAAAAATGTTTTCCAACTGCAACCAAGGCAGGTGTTTTTATTGATGCAAGAAAAATGTCAGCCAAAGGCAGTCTAAGTTCTGCTTGCTCTGCACAAGGTATGACCGCTATTATCGTTCCTCTTAAAGCTTTCAACAATGTAGGACCGGGATTTAAACAGTTGATTGGTAATTTTAATGTTGACTTTATATTTGTGCCTAATTTTCAAATGTCAAAATCCAAAAAATTTCGCTCTTTTTTAACTAAAAAAAGTGGAATTAAAAAAGTTCCTTTAATTGTTGAAGACAGAAAATTTGTTGAAGGTGGCGCGTTAATGTGCTTTGAAAATCAAGGCGGAGAAATTGTTGCTGTAATTAACAAAAAAACCGCAGCAATTATTGGCTTTACTCCACCTGCAAATTTAAAAACAGAAATGATTGAATAAAACATATCAAAAAATATATTTATAAAGTAGAGGGATTTTCCCTCTACTTTTTTTTGCTTTTATTCATTTTTTTGACCTAACTCAACAAAATACTTTAAAAAATAGTTAAGATTATCCTTGATAAGAATGTTAATACATTTAAAGGAGCGATTATGAGTATTAAACCTAATATGACAATTAAAGAAATAGTTGATAAATACCCAAAAACATTAAATGTTTT
>JAADEE010000162.1 GCA_013153575.1 Chlorobiota bacterium | reverse complement strand
ACTTGTACATAGAGAATCAATTAGGCAACAAACTGAAATTGCAAATAAAGAATAAACTATCCTAATATCCTTCTATTAAACATTCTTTCTTCTTAAATTTTGTGCAAATATGCAACTGTTTAGAATTATAAACAAACATATTTTTAGAAATTTTTAAAGTTGAAAGTACAAAGCTGAAAAAGTTAAAAAAAGTGTTATCTAAATAATCTTTAAATCCGCAGGTTGTTGTTTAAGGTGCTGATAGTCATCGTATCACTATTTTATTTAAAGTGAAAAGATAATGTTGCAAATACCTATTAATAAAGGTAGTGATACGGTGACTTGTAGATATTAGGATAGTTTATTCTTTATTTGCAATTTCAGTTTGTTGCCTAATTGATTCTCTATGTACAAGTTGTAGCATTTTTTTAATAAACTGTTCATCTAAACCAATAGTATTACCAAATTCTTTTCGTGTTTTTGTTATATCGAGCCACCTTTTAAGCTGAAAAATTGTAACATTATTATTAATTTTGTAATTACCGATTTCTTTAACAATATTCATTCTTTTAGAAAGAAGTTCAAGCATTTGGTAATCAATAGAATCTATTTGGTCGCGATACTGGTCAAGTTTATTTATAAATTCCGAATTGTTTAAAGATGATTTTCTAAACTTTAAATTTTGTAAAATCTCTAATAATTCTTTTGGTGTAAGTTGTTGTTTTGCATCACTTAAAGCCTTGTTAGGATTTATATGAGTTTCAATCATTAAACCATCTAAATTTAAGTCTAGTGCTTTTTGCGAAATTTCAAAAATATATTCTCTTTTGCCTGAAATATGACTTGGGTCGTTTATAACAAGCATTTCAGGAAAAATACTTTTTATTTCAATTGCAAGTTCCCATTTTGGTATATTTCGTAGGCTTGTATTTTCAAAAGGTGAAAAACCTCTATGAATTGCTGCAATATTTTTAATACCTGCTTTTTTTAATCTTTCAATTGCACCTGCCCATAGTTTTATATCAGGATTTAAAGGGTTTTTTATCATTACAGGAATATCAACACCTTTTAAAACATCTGCTAATGCTTGTACCGAAAAAGGATTTGCTGTTGTTCTTGCACCTATCCATAATACATCAACAGAACCTTCATTTTTTAAACAATATTCAACATGTTCTGGTGTTGCAACTTCAGTTGTTGTGTATAATGATGTTTGTTCTTTAACTTTTTTTAGCCATTCTAAACCTTTTTTACCAATTCCTTCAAAGTTTCCGGGGGCTGTACGAGGTTTCCAAATTCCTGCCCTAAATAATTTTACTTTTTCGCATTTTGCAATTTCGTGTGCTGTTGATAAAACCTGTTGTTCAGTTTCTGCACTGCAAGGTCCTGCAATTATTAAAGCATTGCCATTTGTTCTTAACGAGAAAAGATTATCTATTGAATTATTTTGAGGCATTTGTTTTTTTTACAAAAATATGTAAAGAAACTTAGTTGAGTAAATATTTTTAATATTTTTGCTTAATATTTAACCTTAAATCTTAAAAATGAGTAATCAAATTAAAAGTGTTTTATCAGTAATTTTAATTTTAAGTTTGTTTGCATCTTGTTCTGTAAAAAAGAAAAGTGAAACTTCAAAAAAAGAAGTTGTTTACCAAAAAGGTGAGGCAAGTTGGTACGGACCGGGTTTTAATGGTAAATTAACTGCAAGTGGTGAAATTTTTAATATGAATAAACTTACGGCTGCTCATAAAAAACTTCCTTTTGGTACAAAAGTTAAGGTTGTAAATATACAAAACGGCAAAAGTGTTATTGTTAAGATTAATGACAGAGGACCTTTTGTAAAAGGCAGAATTATAGATTTATCAAAGAAAGCTGCCCAACAAATTGATTTAATAAAACCCGGGCATGCACCTGTTAAAATTATTATTTTAGAATAAACAAAATTAGTTTAAAATTCTAAATCCAACACTAAGTTTAAGAAATTCACGATAAAAGTTAAAGTTTGTTCTGCAATCATATTCACTATCGCTAATATCTTTTCTAAAACCTATTACATCTTGGCTTATTGAATATACTAAATTTGTCATAAAATATTTTCCGTTATAACCTATTGCAACTTTTCCTTCATAGTAAAATGAAAGCCACGGACTAAAATGTGCCCTGTCTGATGTGTTTATTCTATACCATTTAGACTGAAAATTAGGACCAGCCTGTATTGTTGCAGATAAATTAAAATATTTTTTAATGATAAAACTATATCCTATACCTGGAGCAACTTTAAAAGAAATAGATTTTAAAGAATATAAATCAGAAATTCTAGGGAAATATTGTTGTTGAGATTCTAATATTAAAGATTCGTCTTCATTGTTCGAGATACTAGTATAATTTGCACCCATTAAAAGCATGAAAGAGCCGGCAGTTTGTTTTTGTCTTTCAGTTTGGTTAAAGGCAGCATTTAACGAAAAGTTTTTATTTGCAATAAAGTTAGTTTGAAAACCAATGTTGTTTAATTTTATATCAGGTCTTATTATAAAAGCATCATCAAATTCTTTTTGGTATAAATCGTCAAAAACACCATATCTATCAAGTGTGTCGATATATAAACCACTATAACGTAACCAAAAAAACTGTAAGCCAAAATTTCTTCTTTGAAGGTTAAAAACCAAATTAATTGTTTTTGTATTTCCAAATTCTTCAGGTTGTGGTAAAGAATGGATGTACACAGCTGTAAAATTTTTTATTTGAATTTTTCCTCCAATATAACCTGCCGTGTTAGGTTTATATTTCATTTCCATTGCTTCGTCATATGCTCTACTTTTTATTTTAAGATATGAATACTCATTAACATAAATTGGTGTAAATGTAAATTTACTGTCAATTAGTTCAATGTTTTTAGGTATTTTCTTTTTTTTCTTTTGTGCCGAAACTGTGGAAACAATTAGTAAAGATAATAATGTGATTAATAAAAACTTAGAATATTTCATAACTTAAATTTGAAAAAATCAAAATTAATAAAAAATCTTATATTTTTGTGAAAATAATAAAACATAAATGGGACTAATTTCAATACATAAAGGAGATATTACCAAATTAAAAGTTGATGCAATTGTAAATGCCGCAAACACTTCTTTGCTTGGTGGAGGAGGAGTTGATGGTGCAATTCATAGGGCTGCAGGTAAAGAATTGTTGGAAGAATGCAAAACTTTAAACGGGTGTAAAACAGGCGAAGCAAAAATTACAAAAGCATATAATCTTCCTGCAAAATTTGTAATTCATACGGTTGGTCCTGTTTGGTCTTTAAGGAATAAAAAAGCGAATGAATTATTAAAGAATGCCTATGAAAATAGTTTGAAAATTGCAGTTGAAAATGGAGTTAAAACAATTGCTTTCCCAAATATAAGTACAGGTGTTTATCATTTCCCTAAAGAAGATGCCGCAGAAATTGCAATTAATACAGTAAAGGAATTTATAGCTAAAAATCAGCAGATTGAAAAAGTTATTTTTGCAATATTTGATGATGAGAATTATAATATTTATGAAAAGAAACTTAACATAAAAGCACAATGATTGAGGATAAGCAACTTTTAATTGTTGGCGGAACTAAAAGAAATATCGGAAAAACTTCATTAATAGAAAGAATTATTAAAAAGTTTAGCTCCGATTATGATATTGTAGCATTTAAAATTAAAACAATTTACCCTAATGATACATTTTTTCATGGAACAGATACTAATCCATTATCTGCTGATGAGAAATTTAGATTAATTGAAGAGAAAAATGCAAACGGGAATGAAGATACAAACAGAATGCTTAAAGCAGGAGCAAAAAAAGTTTTTAAAATAAAAACAAAGGCAAATTATATTTCTTATGCTTATGAAGAATTAAAAAATAAGATTAATAACAATTCATTATTAATTTGTGAGTCAAATACTTTGCGAAAAACTGTTAATCCGTCTATTTATCTTTTTGTGAAAGAAGCAAATTCTAATGATATGAAGCCAAGTGCAAAAGAAGTGATAAAATTTGCAAATAAAATTATTTTAACTGATGGCAAAAATCATGATTTTAATATTGAAGAAATTTGTGTAAAAAACAATATGTGGTTATTGAAGTAAAGTTTTAATCTTCTTCATAGAAATATTTAATTTCAGAAAAATTTTCATCACTAATTGTAGGTTCTGAAAATTCTGAAATATCGTTATTGAAGTCTGTTTCATCTTCAATTTCTAATATGTGTTTTTTATTTGCAAAAGCAAGTGTTAAAATAAAACCTGTAATAGCACCAAATAAATGTCCTTCCCATGAAGTTTCAGGTTTTAAAGGTAATACACCCCAAACCATACTTCCGTAAAGAAAAATAATTGCAAAAGAAATTGCCGTTAATGCTCTGTTTTTATGAATTAATCCTGAAAAAACAAGGAATGATGCAAGCCCATAAATTATTCCACTTGCACCAATATGGTATGATGACCTTGCTGCAAGCCAAACCCAAAATCCTGAAAAAAAATATAATAAAAGTAAAACTTTAAAAGCATTTTTTTTGTAAAAGAAAAATAAAGCTGTGCTTAAAGTTAAGAATGGTAATGTGTTAGAAAAAATATGATTAAAATCTCCATGAATAAACGGAGCAAAAAATATACCCCAAAAACCTTTAATTGTTAAAGGATAAATTCCATTTTTGTAAAGATGTAAATGAAAAGTAGAATCAAAAATCCAAACTATCCACATTATCAATAAAAAAAATATTGGTGGTATTAAGCTGAATTTTAATCTTTTTTTCTCACTTTTATTCATTAATTTTACCTTTATGCAAAAATATAATTAAATAACTAATAAGAAAATGAAGTTTGAGATTTTAAAGAAAGATACAATTACAAAAGCAAAAACAGGAAAAATTTATACTGACCACGGAATTATCGAAACACCTATTTTTATGCCTGTTGGTACGGTTGGTTCAGTAAAAAGTGTTCATCAAAGAGAGCTTGATGAAGATATTAAAGCACAAATTATACTCGGAAATACATATCATTTATATTTAAGACCCGGAACTGAAACTTTGCAAAAAGCAGGAGGATTGCATAAATTTATGAATTGGAATAAACCAATTTTAACAGATAGTGGCGGTTATCAAGTTTTTTCACTTTCAAGTATTAGAAAAATTAAGGAAGAAGGTGTAACATTTCGTTCACACGTTGATGGCTCAAAGCATCTTTTTACGCCGGAAAATGTTGTTGATACAGAAAGAAAAATAGGAGCAGATATTATTATGGCACTCGATGAATGTCCGCCTTTTCCTTCTGACTATAAATATGCAAAAGATTCTATGAACTTAACTCACCGTTGGCTTGAAAGAGGTATAAAACGATTCGATGAAACCGAAGGTTTGTATGGTTATAAACAAGCGTATTTTCCTATTGTACAAGGAAGTACGTATAAAGATTTAAGGATTCAATCTGCTGAAACTATTGCTTCACATGAAAGAGAAGGAAATGCAATTGGCGGACTTTCAGTTGGTGAGCCTACTGAGGAAATGTATGAAATGCTGGAAATTGTAAATAATATTTTACCCGAAGATAAACCACGTTATTTAATGGGAGTTGGCACACCCGAAAATATTTTAGAAGGTATTGCTCTTGGAACAGATATGTTTGATTGTGTTATGCCTACAAGAAACGGAAGAAACGGAATGCTATTTACTTGGCAAGGAAGAATAAACATTAAAAATAAAAAATGGGAACATGATTTTTCCCCTCTTGATGAGTTTGGAACATCTTATGTTGATTCATTTTACTCAAAAGCATATGTTCGTCATTTAATGAAAGTTAATGAAAGACTTGCTGCACAAATTGCAAGTATTCATAACTTAGCTTTTTATTTAGATTTGGTAAGAGAAGCAAGAGAGCAAATTAATAATGGAACATTTGCATCATGGAAAACTTCAATGGTTAAGCAACTTGCAACAAGATTGTAATAAACTGAAAAAATGCAGATTTGCTAAATCTTTAAGATTTAGCAAATCTAAAAATATAAAAAATGCGAAAACGATACATAAGGCTTTTAACAATAATAATGATTATAACCGTAATCTTACTGATTATGGTACAAGCTGCATGGATTGATAAAGCAATGATTATTGAAAGAGCAAAATTTGAAGAAAAAGTAAACAAAGCATTATATGAAGTTGTTAAATTAACAGAAAAAAGAGAAACAATACTTCAAATTAGTGAATCTTCTGTTCCTTTTAGTAAAGATAGTGCAGAATTAACAAGAAGTAAGTTTTTATTTGAAGAAAATTTTGTTGAAAAAACAGAAAATGATTCAGCAAGAAAACAACAGAAAATATATTATCTAAAAGGAGATTCTCTTTACCAAATTGAAGCAGCATCAAAAGATACAATTGGAGGTTTCAATGAATTTACACAAGAAGATTTAAAACAACGAATTATTGGAAAAATTAGTAAAAAAACAATATTTATTCAAGAAGTTTTAAACAAAATTATTGCAGGAGAAACTCAAATTGAAGATAGATTAAAAGCTGTTCAATTTGAAAGTTTAATAAAGCAAGTATTCAAAAAAAATGGTATTACAGAAA
>JAADEE010000004.1 GCA_013153575.1 Chlorobiota bacterium | reverse complement strand
TAAAAACAGATGACCATAGCAAAGTTATGGCAATTTTGGATATGAAAAAAGCTCCCGGAAAATCTGGTGCAGGTTTTGATACAGGAGAAAGAATAAAAGAGGCTTATGCTAAAACAGGAAAATCATTAGCAAAATTTTTATTGAAAAAGAAAGCTTTTAAATAGTAGTTAATAAATAAAAAAAAGACAACTCATTGAGTTGCCTTTTTTTTATTTATGACTAAATTTAGCCTGCTTCTTTTTTCTATTAGCAAAGAACTCTTGTTTTTTTCTTTGTTTTTCTTTTTCAAATTCTTTTTTCTCAGCATTAGTCATAGGTTTGTCTGTTTGAGGGAAAGGATTGTTTTTTACAATGTTTATTTTTTGTTTTATGAGTTTTTCAATATCACGTATATAAACATTTTCTTCAGGTTCACATAGTGAAATTGCAACGCCTTCTTCACCTGCACGTCCTGAACGACCAATTCTGTGAACATAATCTTCGGCAACATTTGATATGTCGTAATTAATAACATATTTTAATTTGTTAATGTCAATTCCACGAGCTGCAATATCAGTTGCAACAAGAACTTTTATTTGTCCTGCTTTAAATTGATTAAGAACTTTTTGCCTATGGTTTTGAGCTTTATTTCCATGAATTGCAGCCGATTTTATTTTATGCTTTAATAAGTTTCGTGTAATTTTATCTGCTCCGTGCTTAGTTCTTGAAAATAAAAGAACTTGTTCATTGTCAAGGCTTTGTAATATGTGTAAAAGTAAATCTTTTTTAGATGATTTGTTTGTGTAGTAAACATATTGTTGAATAGTTTCAGCGGTAGATGATACAGCACTTACTTCAATTTTTTTAGGATTTTTTAATATCTTTCTTGAAAGTTCAACAATGTTTCGTGGCATTGTTGCCGAGAAAAACAATGATTGTCTTTTGTGAGGAAGTATATCTAAAATCTTTTTAATATCATGAATAAATCCCATGTCAAGCATTCTATCTGCTTCATCCAAAACAAATATTTCAATATCCTTTAAACTTATATATCCTTGATTTATCAGGTCTAATAATCTTCCGGGTGTAGCTGTTAGAATATGCACACCTTTTTTAAGTTTATCAACTTGTTTGCCTTGTTTTACACCTCCAAAGATTACAGTATGTTTAACATTTGTATATTTGCCATATTCTTTAATATTTTCATCAATTTGTATTGCAAGTTCACGTGTGGGTGTAACAATTAACGATTTAATTTTTGGTTTCCCACCTAAATGATTAGTAGTATTATAAATATGTTGAATTATTGGAATTGCAAAAGCAGCAGTTTTACCTGTTCCTGTTTGTGCAGAACCCAAAATGTCATTTCCTTTTATTACTAATGGTATTGATTTTTCCTGTATTGTTGTTGGTTCAATATAATTTTTTTCTTTTATTGCTTTTAAAATAGGTGCAATAATTCCTAAATCTTCAAATTTCATTTATTTAGTTTTATTATTCCTGTATGGAAATATCGGTAAGATACTTTTAAGGAAAGTATTTATTTTGCAAAGATAGGTATAATAATCAACACTTTAACTGTTTTTAGCTTTTATATTGTTTGACTTTGTTGCTCTTTTCTGATAATCAGCTTGTTATATGTTTGGATTTAAACAATAAAATTGTTATTTTTACAATCAAAGAATTATTTATTAATTAAAATTAGTATAGTTATGTCAGTAATGAAAGTTATAGAAGTTATGGCAAACTCAACAGAAAGTTGGGAAGATGCAACAAAAAAAGCAGTAAAACATGCAGGTAAAAGTTTAAAACATATAAAATCTGCATATGTTCAATCTCAAAGCGTTGTTGTGAAAGACAATGAAGTTTCAGAATTTCGTGTAAATGTTAAAATTACGTTTGAAGTTAAGTAATTTTACAATCTGAGATTGTTTTCTTTTTAATATAGTCAAGGCTTCACTTTTATAATTCAATTAATGCAAAAAAATGGTATTTGTGTTGTTTGTAAAAATAGTGAAACCTTGACTTTTATAATCTTATTACCCCAAATAAATCCTTTTAACCCGTTCAGAAACACCTGTTATAATTTCATAAGGAATTGTATTGATTTTTTTTGCAATTTCACTTGCAGGATAATCATCTCCAAAAATAATTACTTCATCATCATCTTTTGCATTTATGTTTGTAATGTCAATCATGCACATATCCATGCAAACATTTCCTACAATAAAGGCTTTTTGCCCATTTACCAAAACTTCACCAACCTCATTACTTAATTGTCTGCTAAGCCCGTCAGCATAACCAATCGGTATTATTGCAATTTTGCTATCTTGCTTTGCAGTCCATTTTCGGCTGTAACCTATGGTTTCGCCTTTTGCAACTTGTTTAATTTGCGAAATTCTTGTTTTTAATGTGCTTACATTCTGCAATTTATCGTTGTTGTTAGGACTAAATCCATAAAGACCAATGCCAATTCTTACCATATCAAAAACTGCATTTGGGAAACGTTCAATACCCGAAGAATTTAAAATATGCTTTGTGAAATTATAATCTAATTTTTCTGAAAGAATTTTACACGCATCATTAAACTTTGATATTTGCAAGTTTGTAAAATCATCATGTATTGCTTCATCAGTTCCGACAAGGTGAGAAAAAACAGATTTTGCATAAATGAAATTATTACCTTTTAAAATATCTGCAAGTTCATTAATTTCATAATTGCAAAAACCAAGACGCTTCATGCCTGTATCAATTTTTATATGAACAGGAAGTTTTTTGCCCGAAAAATCTTTTAATTTATTAAGAAAAGAATTAAGAATTTTAAAGCTGTAAATTTCAGGTTCAAGCTGATAATCAACAATATCTGAAATGCTATTTTCATCAGGGTTCATAACCATAATGCGTGTTGTGATACCTGCTTTTCTTAACCTTACACCTTCATCGGCAATTGCAACACCCAAATAATCAACACCATGATGCTGCAAAAGATTTGCAATTTCGTAAGTTCCGCTACCGTAGGACAAGGCTTTTACCATAACCATTGTTTTGGTTTTTGGCGGAATTAATGATTTGTAATAATTTAAGTTATGAACAATTGCTTCTAAATTTATTTCTAAAACTGTACGATGTTTTTTTTGCTCTAATTTTTCTGAAATTCTTTCAAATTTAAAAAAACGTGCAGCTTTTAAAAGTATAACTTCATTGCTAAATTTTGTTCTTATGTTTTGTTTTAAGAAATCTTCTACTGTGTTGTAAAGTTCTAATTCTGAAATGTTTGCAAATAGTACTTTTTGTTTTGAAATTCTGTTGCCTATGCCAATAAATCGGTCAATTTTGTTGGTTCTTACAAGTTCGGCAAGTTCTGTAAAAAGTTCTTTGTCAGAAATTCCACTTTGCATAATATCCGACAAAATAATTGTAGTTTTTTTGCCATTTGAAATGCTTTTCAGTAAATCAATTGCAATTTTTATCGATACAATGTCCGAATTGTAAAAGTCATTAACCAAAGTGCAATTGTTAATTCCCTTTTTTTGTTCAACACGCATTTCAATTGCTTCGAGCTTTGCAAATCGTTCTTTTATTTTTTCTGTAAGAATATTTTTTTGCAAAATATAAGCCATGCACGAAAGTGAATTTTTTATTGAAGCTTCATCAATAAAAGGAATTTTGTATGAAATATTTTTGCCATTATGAAGTATTTTTATTTCTGAAAAATTATCCTTTTTATTAACTTCTTCAACAAAAATATTTGCATCTTTTAACTTAAAAGACCAAGTGAATAACTTCGTTTTTGAGTTTGTGTAACTTTCTTTTATAACATTTGAAAGTGTTTCATAATCAGGAGAATATATGAGTGTGTTTGCATTTTTGCTGATTTTTAACTTTTCATTTGCTTTTGTTTTTATGTCAGAAAAGTTTTCTTGATGAGCATCGCCAAGTGAAGTGAAAATTACAGTATTTGGTTTAATTATTTTTTCAAGTTTTTGCATTTCACCAACTTGCGAAATTCCTGCTTCAATAATTCCAAGATTAAATTTGTTGTTTAGCAAACATAAAGAAAGTGGAACGCCTAATTGTGAATTGTAGCTTTTAGGACTTCTTACAATTTTAAAATCTTTACGTAAAAGTTGATAAAGCCATTCTTTAACAATGGTTTTCCCGTTGCTGCCAACTACTGAAATTATTTCTGACTTAAAGTTATTCCTGTGATATTCAGCAAGTTTGTGGAGTGATGTAAGTGTATCATTAACAAGAATTAAGTTAATGTTTTTATAAGATTTTAGTTCGTCATTAAATTCAGAAATTACAAAATTTTCAATGCCATTTTCAATGAGTTTTTTTATGTATGCGTGTCCGTTATTTCGTTTTCCTTTAAGGGCAAAAAATATTGCTTTTTTCGAGGATAGGAAACTTCGGCTATCGGTCATTATTTCAGAAACAGTAACTTCTTTCTTTCCAAAAAGTTTTCCGTTGGTTATTTCAGCAAGTTGTTGTAATGAAATGTTTTGCATCTAAATATTGTTTTTGCCCAAATTCACAAATCTTTATAAATTCTGAACTTTTAGATATTTTACTACTTTTGTAGAAATAAAATAATTATCAAAAATAATAATTCTTATCAATAAATTATTATTAAAAACTTTTATAGTTGAAAAGTATGTTTACAATTGAGCAGTTGCAACAAAAAATTTCTGATGAAATAAATAAGGTTGATTTAGTTAAAGAACCTGCAAATCTTTATCAACCAATAAAATATACGCTTGATGCAGGTGGCAAAAGAATAAGACCAGCTCTTGTTTTAGCTGCTTGTAATATTTTTTCTAAGGATATTGAAAATGCAATTCCTGTGGCTTTGGCTTTTGAAGTTTTTCATAATTTTACTCTTTTGCACGATGATATTATGGATAATTCGCCAAAAAGAAGAAATAAAGAAACTGTTCATGTAAAATGGAATGAAAATATTGCAATTCTTTCAGGAGATGCAATGATGATAAAGGCTTACGGATTTTTAAATGATTTAACTGCAAATTTATTGAAAGAAATATTTCCTGTATTTAACAAAACTGCACTTGAAGTTTGCGAAGGGCAACAGTACGATATGGATTTTGAAACAACTGAAAATGTTTCGGAAAAAGATTATTTGAAGATGATTAAACTTAAAACATCAGTTTTAATTGCAGCATCATTAAAAGCAGGAGCAATTAGTGGTGGGGCGAATGAAAAAGATGCAGATTTATTATATGATTTTGGTTTAAATATAGGTTTGGCTTTTCAGCTTCAAGACGATTTGCTTGATGTTTATGCAGATACAAACGTTTTTGGAAAACAAACAGGAAACGATATTATTACAGGAAAGAAAACCTTCTTGCTAATTAATGCAATGGAAAGAGCTGATGATGAAACTTTAAAGGAACTTAAAAACTTAATTTCTGACCAAAAAATTGATAAGCAAGAAAAAGTTGCCAAAGTTACAAGTATATATAATTCATTAGGAATTAAAGAATTAACTGAGAATAAGATTTCGCAACTTCATAATAAGGCAATAAATTCTTTAAACTCACTTTCTGTTGAAAATGGTAAAAAAGAGGTTCTTTTATCTTTTGCAGATTTAATTATGAAGCGTAAAAAATAATTTTAGTCTATTCTTCATTTTTATTATTTTGAGGAAAAATGTCAAAACTTTTACCGTTATAAATCATTAATTTCGGTATATCATTAAAGTTATGTTCTCTGTTTGTTCCTATTAAAATTGCATCAACAGGTATTCTTTTTATACTGTCATTTATTATCATTTTTGTCCTTTTAGGAATGTGTTTTATAAAAAGAAAATCTTTGTTTAAATCTTTTGAAGTAATTAATTTTCCGTATTTTTTAGAAAACTTTGTTTCAATATTAAGAATAATTAATTTTCGTTTTCCTGTTTCAATATTTGTAATTATAAATGCAGCATCTTGATTTTTGTCGCCATTATAATCGCCAAAACAAAAAGTGTTAAATTCAGATTTCTTATTTTCAGCAAAAATTTGCCAAACTTCTTTATTGTCATCTTTTCCATAAAGTTTTTCACGTTCACTTTTTGGAATTTTTGAGGTAAATTTATTGTTTTTAAGGTAATTAGATATGGCTTTTCGGTATTTAACTGCTTTTATTAAACTTTTAGCATTTTCATTTCCAAACATGCCTTCAATTAAATAAAAGTTTTCGGGTAAAACCAAAAACTCAAACGACATATATCCTTTTTTATCTTTAACAGAAACTTCTGCCCAATTGTTATCAAATACATTGTAAACTTCAACCTTTGTTCCAAATGGGTATGTTCCAATTACGTATGCATTGTCATCTTTGTCGGAACGCATATTCAGTTTTTCGCTAACAACAATCATTGTTTCAGATGAAAAATCTTTTTTTATTACACTTATAAGTTCACCTAATAAAAGATATGCAATAAAAATAAATGCTGTTAATCCAAAAGTTGTAGCACTAATGAAAGCAAGTTTATTTTTAATAGGTTTATTATCTTTTTTCTTAAAAAATAGATTCATAACAGTTTTTTATAATAAATTTGTTTAATCTTTTTTTGCTTTCTTACAAAAGTAATTAAATTGTTTAATAAAAAGTAATATGAATATT
>JAADEE010000131.1 GCA_013153575.1 Chlorobiota bacterium | reverse complement strand
AAATGAAAACAATTTTCCATCTGCACAAGATGTTGCAAATACAGCCAAAGCCACAAATAAAAAAACTATTCTTTTCATAATGTTTAAGTTTTAAAGTTTACAAATATATTAATTTTTATTTTTCTTTAGAATAAAATGCTAATCCATAAGCTTTCATATTTTTTATCATTGAAACTAAACCATTTGCTCTTGTTGGAGAAAGGTTTTCTCGTAAACCAATTTTTTCGATAAAAGAAAAATCGGCATTCATAACTTCTTCGGGAGTTCTGTTATTTACAACTCTAATAAGCAATGCTATAATTCCTTTTGTTATAATTGCATCACTGTCTGCCGAAAAAATAATTTTACCATCTTTCATTTCTGCATTAAGCCAAACTCTTGATTGACAGCCTTGTATAAGGTTGGATGTTGTTTTATTTTTATCATCATAAGGTTCTAAATTATTACCAAGTTCAATGATATATTCATATTTATCCATCCAATCTTCAAATATTTCAAATTCTTCAATTATTTGGTTTTGTACTTCTTCTATTGTCATATTTATTTTATTTTTATAGACCCTGCGGGTTTTAAAAACCCGCAGGGACTTTTTTTTATTTAGCCAAACATAAGTTTAACTTTATTAATTCCCAAAACTAATTTATCAATGTCTTCTTTTGTGTTATAAATTGCAAAACTTGCACGAATTGTGCCTGTAATTCCAAAATGTTTCATTGTTGGTTCTGCACAATGTGTTCCTGTTCTTACAGCTATACCTAGTTTATCTAAAATTAATCCTGCGTCATAATGGTGTATTCCTTCTAAAACAAATGAAATTGCAGATGTTTTATGTTTTGATGTTCCTATAATTTTTAAACCTTCAATTTCTAAAAGTTTTTCTGTTGCATAGTCAATTAATTCTTTTTCGTGATTTTCAATTTCTTGAAGTCCAATATTATTTAGATACTTAATTGCTTCTGCAATACTAACAGCTCCAACATAATTTGCTGTTCCGGCTTCAAATTTGAAAGGCAAATCAGCATATTCTGTTTTTTCAAAAGAAACTGTTTTTATCATATCTCCTCCTCCTTGATACGGAGAAAGTTGATTTAATGTTTCTTCTTTTCCAAACAATACACCTATTCCTGTTTCGGCATAAATTTTATGTCCTGAAAAGGTATAAAAATCACAATTTAAATTTTGAACATCGATTTTTAAGTGCTGAATTGCTTGTGCTCCATCAATTAATACTTTTGCACCAACTTTATGAGCCTCATCAATAATTTCTTTAACCGAATTTATAATTCCCAAAGAGTTTGAGACATGGGCAACTGCAACAAGTTTTGTTCTTGAATTTAGTAATAATTTATATTTTTCTAAATCTAACTCACCATTTGCTTTTGCAGGAATAACAACCAGTTTTGCTCCTTTGCGTTTACACATCATTTGCCAAGGAACTATGTTTGAGTGATGCTCCGTTTGAGAAACAAGTATTTCATCTCCTTCATTTATAAAGGTTTCACCAAAAGAGAAAGCTACAAGGTTTATTGCTTCCGTTGTTCCTTTTGTAAAGATTATTTCTTTTGTACTTTTTGCATTTATAAATTCTTTTACAGTTTTCCTTGCATTTTCATATTCTTCGGTTGATTTATTGCTCAAATAATGAACACCTCTATGAATATTTGAATTTATTTCAGAATAAAATGACTTTAACTTTTCAATTACTTGAATTGGTTTTTGTGTTGTTGCACCATTATCAAGATATACTAGTTCTTTGCCATATATTTTTTGACTTAGAATTGGAAAATCTTGTTTTATTTTTTGAATGTTTATCATTTTTATTCTTTTCAGACAAAGACTATTATGCTTTTACAAAAGTTGCAAGGAGTACAAATATCAATAATTTTTATTTGCAAACTTTATATAAACCTTTAACAACTAGGGCAAATTTGTAAAGAGCAAAGCCCTTCAACCTTCTGACCTTTTAATCTTCTGTTTAACAAATACTTAACATAATCTTTATATGCACTAATTTCTATCTTATCAAGAACATCACCTATAAAAGCAGACATTAAAAGTGTTTTTGCTTTTCTTTCAGAAATGCCTCTTGTTTTCATATAAAAAATTGCTTCTTGGTCAAGCTGTCCTGTTGTTGAACCGTGTGCACAACTTACATCATCAGCATAAATTTCAAGTTGCGGACGAGAAAAAACTTTTGCACTATCTGTAAGCAATAAGTTCTTGTTTGATTGCACCGCATCAGTTTTTTGAGCATCTCTTGCAACATAAACTTTCCCTGTAAAAACGGCTTTTGCTTTATTATCAATTATTCCTTTGTAAATTTGATTGCTTTTACAGTTTGGTTTTGAATGTTTTATGTTTATAAAATTATCAAAATGTTGTTCTTTATCGGGCAGATAAATTCCTTGTAAATCTGTTTCGCAATGTTCGCCTTTGTAATCTATATGAATTTCATTTCTTACCAAATTACCACACATTGTTGAGGTATTTGATATAAAGGTGCTTCCTTCGTGTTGGTTTACAAATGTATTATTTATCAAGTTTGCAGAATTTCCTTCGCCTTCAAAAATATAAAATTGAAGATTTGAATGTTCTTTTGTTATAATTTCTGTCGCAACATTATTTAATGTAAAATCTTCTGACAAAGAATGATACGAACTGATAATTTTTGCATTAGAATTTTTGCCGGCAACAATTAAGTTTCTTGTTTGAGAAAAAACTTTTTTATTATCACCATGAATAAAATTTACAATATGAATAGGATTTTCCAAAACAACATTATCAGGAATATAAATAAATGCTCCATTTTGCGAATATTCTGAATTTATTGCTGTGAAAAAATTATGCTTACATAATCCTGTTTTACAATAATTTTCTGCAATAATTTCTTTATGCGTTTGTAAAGCATTTCTTAAAGAACCTATATAAATTTCATCTTTATTTTGAGAAATTTGAGATTTTTCTTCAATAAAAAAGCCATTTACAAAAACTAATCTATCAGCTTCTGAACCATAAAAAGAAAATGTGTCAACAAATTGGTTTGGAACATTTATTTTTTTACCAAGTTCAAATTTATGTTTAAAAATTGCATCTAAACTTGTGTTTTTCCACTGTTCTGTTTTGCTTGTTGGAATTTCTTTTTCTTTTATAATATTTTTAATGCTCTCATTAAATAATCTGAAAGGCAAAAATTCTTTGTCTTCCGAAAATAAGTTTAATAAGTCATTTTTTATGTTATTTTCTTGTTTCATTTTTTTGTATTATCGTGCCAAGTTAAATGTAACACGATTATTTTTATTTATGATCTATCTGCCTTAATTTTTATTTCATCATAACCTGTTTCTTCAAGCTCTAATGCAAGTTCTTTGCCTCCTGATTTTACAATTTTTCCATTATATAAAACATGTACAAAATCGGGCACAATAAAATCCAAAAGTCTTTGATAGTGAGTTATTACAATACTTGCATTGTCTTTTGTTCTTAACTTGTTTACTCCGTTTGCAACAACACGTAATGCATCAATATCAAGTCCGGAATCTGTTTCATCTAAAATTGCCAAATCGGGTTCGAGCATTGCCATTTGAAAGACTTCATTTTTCTTCTTTTCACCACCGGAGAATCCTTCATTTACTGCACGTCCTTCAAGTTTTGCTTCCATTTCAACCAAAGCTTTTTTTTCTTTCATATATTTTAGAAATTCCATTGCCGGCATTGGTTTTAAACCTTTATGAATGCGGTGTTCATCAAGTGCTGCACGCATAAAATTGGTAATACTTACACCCGGTATTTCAACAGGATATTGAAACGCAAGGAATATACCTTCACGAGAACGCTCTTCCGGACTTAAGTCTAACAAGTTCTTTCCTTTGAAAATAACTTTGCCTCCCGTAACATTAAAGATATCTCGTCCGGCAAGTACCGAAGCCAGTGTGCTTTTGCCGGAACCATTAGGTCCCATGATTGCATGAACTTCTCCCGGTTTAATTTCTAAATTTATACCTTTTAATATTTCTTTGCCGTTTATTTCGGCTTTTAAGTCTATAATTTGTAACATTTCTTTTATAATTTGTAATAATAGAATAGCATTAATGATGTTGTTCTATTTTGATTGTTCCATAAATTTGTATCTATTTCTTCTGGAGTAAATATGTCTGTAAAACCAAGACCATACATAAATCTAATTTCTAAACTGCTTTTTTTTAATTCAAAATCTACACCCGCACCTAAATCCATTCCAAACAAAAATGAATTATCTGCTTTTGTTTTATAAGTACCATTTGTTTGCGTTATTAAATTAATTTCTTCATCTATTAAGAATGAAAAATGAGGTCCTCCTAATAGGCTAATATGTAATCTTCTTCTTCCAAAACTTAAATCTACCAAAGGATTTAACTCTATATATGTTGGAACATATTTTACTAAAACATTTCCTGTACTTTCTAAATCAGTATTAAGATTAAAATTTAAATACCCCCCATTTTTTAAATAATTAACATCTGCAGAAATGCCAATATTTAAAATTCCTAATTTTTCTGAAAAATTTTTAAATGATAGACCAAAATTAACAGATGACAAATATGGATCTTCAAGGTTTAGAAAAATGGATGGATCATTATAAATTAAGTTTATCTTAGATACAGATTTACCTATATGAAACCCAACATAGTTTCTATTTTGCCATTCTTTATCTTGTGAAAAAGAATTAAAATAAAAAGCAATTAACAATATGCCAACAGTAAATTTTCTCATCTTTATTTTTTAGTTATCCAACACTTCCTTCAAGAGTTAAAGATAATAATTTCTTTGCCTCTGTGGCAAATTCCATAGGAAGTTTATTTAAAACTTCTTTTGCAAAACCATTAACAATTAAGCTAATGGCACTTTCTGTGTCAAGACCTCTTTGGTTGCAATAAAAAATTTGGTCTTCTGCAATTTTTGAGGTTGTTGCTTCATGCTCAACTATTGCGGTTGAATTATCAACATCAATATACGGAAATGTATGAGCACCACACTCGCTACCAATTAGCAAAGAGTCGCATTGTGAGTAGTTTCTTGCATTAGTTGCTGATTTTTTTATATCAACCAAACCTCTATAAGTATTGTTGCTTTTTCCGAGTGAAATTCCTTTCGAAATAATTGTACTTTTTGTGTTTTTACCAACATGAACCATTTTTGTTCCTGTATCTGCTTGCTGATGATTATTTGTAACAGCAACCGAATAAAACTCACTAACAGAATTATTTCCTTTAAGAATTGTACTTGGATATTTCCATGTTACTGCAGAACCTGTTTCAACTTGTGTCCATGAAATTTTTGAATTATCGCCTTTGCAGATTCCTCTTTTTGTAACAAAATTATAAATACCTCCTACTCCATCTTTGTTTCCCGGATACCAATTTTGAACTGTTGAATATTTTATCTCTGCATCTTTCATTGCAATAAGCTCTACAACTGCGGCATGAAGTTGATTTTCGTCTCTTTGAGGTGCTGTGCAACCTTCAAGGTAACTTACATAACTTCCTTCATCTGCAATTACAAGTGTTCTTTCAAACTGCCCTGTATTTGCCTGATTAATACGGAAATATGTTGAAAGCTCAACAGGGCATCTTACGCCTTTTGGGATATATGCAAATGAGCCATCAGTAAAAACAGCAGAATTTAATGCTGCATAAAAATTATCTCTTGCAGGAACAACTGTTGCCAAATATTTTTTAATTAAGTCAGGATGTTCACGAATTGCTTCACTAATTGAACAAAAAATTATACCTAAATCTTTTAATGTTTTTTGAAAAGTTGTATGAACCGAAACACTATCCATAACAACATCAACAGCAACACCCGAAAGTATTTTTTGCTCTTCCAGAGGAACGCCAAGTTTATTAAATGTTTCAATTATTTCAGGGTCAACCTCATCAAGACTATTATATTTTGGCTTGTTTTTAGGTGATGCAAAATAACTTATGTCTTGAAAATTTGGTTTCTCATAATTTAACAAAGCCCAATCCGGTTCTTTTTGTTCTTTCCAATATTTGAATGCTTTTAATCTGAACTCTAGCATAAATTCAGGTTCTTCCTTCTTTTTTGAAATAGCTCTTATAACATCTTCATCTAAGCCTTTCGGAAAAACATCCATTTCAATATCAGTAGTAAACCCGGCTTCATATTCTTTATCTTGTAGTTCTTTTAATATTTTATCGTCTTTTGCCATAGTTTTTTTTCTCTATTGACGGTTTATATCGACGGCTTCGCTTAAAGCGAAACCGTCGATTACCTTTTTGTTATTTAGAACAATTCTAAATTAAATGCAAATATAAGTAAATTTTTCTATTTGAAAACAAAAGTTAATAATTTGTTTATAACACATATAAAAAGTCAAGATTTCACTATTTTTGCAAAATAATATAAGTTTTATTAACGAATTTTAAGCACATTAAAAGTGAAGCCTTGACTATATTTGAAATAATTACTAACTTTACAAAATAATTATTTTAAAACTTACTAATTATGAAAAAAATTAAATCTATTATTATTGTTTCAGTCTTTTTTATAGGAATAATATCACTAAGTAGTTGCTATACAAAAAAACGAGGAATTGTTCCTTGCCCATCGCATGGATATAATAATGTTGATGTTGAAAGTGTTGATGCTGTTCCTTTGGAAAAAGTTTAATAATTATAACT
>JAADEE010000276.1 GCA_013153575.1 Chlorobiota bacterium | reverse complement strand
TGTTGTAAATTTTATTTTTACTTTTTCGTTTTCAATTGTTACAAATTCTTCTTTACCTGCAACTGCACTTGCAAAAGCACCATATTCTTTTTCAAGATTAGCAATTTTTGAGGAATCTACAACTAAAGTATCATTTTCGTTTTGAACTAATTTGTTTTGTACTGTTGCAATTGAATCTTGAATTCTTTTAAGAGAATCTTTTATATGTTGTTCTCTTAATACATTTTGAATTGAATCTCTTTCTCTTTGCATTGCTAACTGTTCTTCTTTTGAAGGTGCAGTGTACATTCCATAGCCGATAAGCAATGCAAAGATTAAAACCATTCCTATTATTTGATTTTTATCCATATTTTTTATTAGTATTTTATTCTAAATTATAATTTATTATTTTTTGGTTTTACAAGCTTTTAAAAATGAAATAAAAACAGGGTGTGGATTTAAAACTGTACTTTTATATTCAGGATGAAATTGTACTCCTGTAAACCATTTATGTTCTTCAAGTTCTACAATTTCAACAAGTTCAGAATCAGGATTAATTCCTGTTGCTTTCATTCCGTTATTTTCAAAATATTTAAGATATTTATTGTTAAATTCATATCTATGCCTGTGTCTTTCAGATATTTCTTCTGATTTATATTCGCTGAATAATTTCGACTTTTTACTTAATTTACATTTATATGCTCCAAGTCGCATTGTTCCGCCAAGATTTATAACTGTTTTTTGCTCATCCATTAAATCAATTACAGGATAAGGAGTATTTTGGTGCATTTCAGTAGAATTTGCATCTTTTAAGTTAAGTACATTTCTGGCAAATTCAATAACTGCACATTGCATTCCTAAACAAATGCCAAGAAAAGGAATATTATTTTCACGTACATATTTAATTGCACTAATTTTTCCTTCAATTCCTCTATGCCCAAAACCCGGTGCAACCAAAACACCATCAAAACCTTTCAGAATATCTGCAACATTTTTATCTGTAATATTTTCTGATTGAAGTAATGAAATTTTAGGTTTGCAATCAATTCCTGCTCCTGCATGAATTAAGGATTCGTTAATTGATTTATATGCATCAGGAAGCTCAACATATTTCCCTACAAGTGCAATATTTAATTTACATTTTGCATTTTTTATTTTTGCAACAACTGATTTCCATTCCTTTAATTCAGGTTTAGCTTTTACAGGAATATTAAATTTTTGAAGAACTGCTTCATCAAGTTTTTCTCTTTGCATAAGCAAAGGTACTTCATATATTGTACTTGCATCAATTGATTCAATTACCGAGCTTAAAGTTACATTACAAAAACGTGCAACTTTTTCTCTAACTTCTTTTGTAAGAGAGTGTTCTGTACGTAAAACTAAAATATCAGGCTGAACTCCGTTTTCAAGAAGCATCTTAACAGAGTTTTGTGTTGGTTTTGTTTTTAACTCTTTAGATGCTGCTAAATACGGTACAAGTGTAAGATGAATTACTGCTATCTTACCTTCTAAATCCCATTTTAATTGCCTAATTGCCTCAATGTATGGAAATGATTCTATATCTCCAACAGTTCCACCTATTTCTGTAATTACAAAGTCATATTCTTTTTTGCCAAGAAGTCGTATTCTTCTTTTAATTTCATCAGTAATGTGAGGAATTACTTGAACTGTTTTTCCAAGATAATCACCTCTTCTTTCCTTATCAATTACTGATTGATAAATTCTACCGGTTGTTACATTATTTGCTTGTGATGTTCTAACATCTGTAAACCTCTCATAATGACCTAAATCCAAATCGGTTTCAGCACCATCATCAGTTACAAAACATTCACCGTGTTCATAAGGGTTTAAGGTTCCCGGATCGATATTTATGTATGGATCGAGTTTTTGAATTGTAACAGAAAAACCTCTTGCTTGTAGCAATTTAGCCAAAGAAGAAGAAATTATTCCTTTTCCTAATGAAGATGTTACACCTCCTGTAATGAATATGTAATTTGTATTTTTCAATTTATTAAAAATCAGTTATTCATTAATTTTTGCTAACTCTTCAATTTGCTCTTTAAATTTAGCAACTTTATTTTTTGCAGCTTCAATTTTATCTTTTATGTTTTTAATCATTGATTCTGAATTTTTTGAGCTTGCAAAAAAGCCTATATTGTTTTCCCACACTTTAATATCGTCATTCAACTTATCAATTTGATGTTGAATTTTTGAGATTTCATTATAAACTAATTTATCTGAGTTTGGTGAATTTTTAATATATTCTAAGTTTTCAGTAAATTTAAGTTCATTTTGTTTTTCGCGTGTAACATTTAACTTACCAAGTTGAGTATCAATGGCATTATGAAATTGTTCGTAAATTTCATCTTTGTTTTTAAATGGTACATAGCCAACTGCCATAAACTGATTTTGAAGTTCTTTAAGGGCTTTTAAGTCTTCCATTTGATTATCTGAAAATTCAAATTCTTGAATTTTTCTGATAATTTCTTGTTTTAATTCAAGGTTTTGTTTTTCTTCATTTTTTTTGCCCATAAAATGTTCTTTCTTTCTATCGAAGAAAGTATTACAAGCTTTTCTGAAACGTTTCCAAATTTCATCAGAATATTTTCTTGGAACTGGTCCTATTTTTTTCCAGTCTTCTTGAATTTGTTTATAAATTTCAGTTGTTGTGTTCCATTCGTTACTATTTTGAAGACTTTCTGCCTGTGTGCATAAGTCTAATTTCTTTTGGTAATTGTCGTCTCTATGTTTATCACTTTCATCATAAAATTCACGAATTCTTGCAAAGAAATTATCACATGCAGTTTTAAATTTTGTGTAAATTTCATTATTATGTTCTTTTGGAACATAGCCTATTTTTCTCCAAAGTTTTTGAAGTTCAATTATTTGATTTGATGCTTCTTTCCATTCTTTATGGTCAGAGTATTCACCGGAAGCATACTCTTGTGCTTTTTGTACTAAGAATTGTTTTGCTTCAAGATTTTTTTCTTGTTGTGCTTTAACTTCTTCAATATATTTAGAGAATTTTTCATTTATTTTAATAGTTGCTGCTTGAAATCTTGCCCAAATTTCTTCACGATGTTCGTTTGCAACAGCTCCTAGTTCTTTCCATTTTTTATGAAGAACTTGAAGTTGTTTTTTTGCTTTTGAGTAATTTGACTCTAAAAGAAGTTCTTCTGCTTGTTCGCAAAGTTTAATTTTTGCATCAAGATTTTTCTTAAAGTCAAGCTCACGAAGTTGTTTGTTTACTTCAACATATTCATAAAATTTATGAACTTGTCTGTTGTATTCTTCTAATAATTTCTTAACAGCATCTTTTGGAACTAAACCTATCTCGTTCCATTTTTTTTGTAATTCTTTAAATTTATTAAAAGTTTTGTTGAAAGTCTCCGGTTTATTTATTAGTTCTTGAATTTCTTTTATTACTTCGTATTTTAATTCAAGATTTTTCTTTTTTTCTTCTTTTAACTTTAATTCCCAAGTTTCTTTTTTGTCAATAAATTTTTGATATAATTCTTTAAATTTATTTTCAATTGCATCTTTAATAGGTTCATAATCTTCAAGTTTGCTTCCATCTTCAACAAACTTTGCTTTACGTTCCTCTTCTTCTTTGTTAATTATATTATAAAAGGCATTTCTTATTTCTTTTACCTTGTTTTTATATTTATTTGTATTATCAACTGTTAATAAATTTGTAAATATATCTACTAATTCTTCTTTTGTTTTTTCGAAATAATTAACAAGTTCCTCTTTTAAATCTTCTTTTTCTTCTTTTTCATCGGTTAGATTTTCTGCAACTTCTTCTACTATTTCAGCTTTTGCATTATCCATTTCGTCCTCACTATTAACAGTATCAGAAGTTTCTTCTACAACTTCCTCTGTTATTTTTTCAGTTTCTTTTTTAACTTCTTCTTTGGCTTCTTCCTTGGCTTTAACTTCATTTTCTTTAAAATTAGGATCTTGTCTTTGCTTAATTTTTAATAGAAGTTTTTCAGCAGTGCTCAATTCTTTGTTTTCATTCACACTATTTTGTGTGTTTTCGGTATTCTCAATATTTTTTTCAGACATGAGTATTAATTTTAATTTAAACTATAAGAACATGTATTAATTACAAACTGCGAATTTAATATAATATGCCAAAATCATCAAGAAATTCAAAAAAAATAAATTGATATATATTAAATTAAAATACATTCTAAAACATAGTTTTTTTCAAACAAAAAAGAGTTTCATGTCTTTTATTGTTTTATATTTGCAGAAAAAAACTGTGACACAAAAAAAAGATAAAAGACGTTTATTTCAATTTCCTTGGCAATATAAAGAAGGTTTTGTTATTTCTTTCATATTAATAATATTAGGTTTAGGTTTTGATTTTATAACAAAAAAACCTATTCATTTTCCTGCTTTCCCTACTAATTTATCTTTAGTAATAACTTACACCTTATTATTAATAGCAATTTATAAATTTGAAAAAAATAATAAAATTGTAAAATGGATTTCAGGAATACCTGCTGCAATTACTGCAACAGTTTTATTTACAATAGTTTCGGCAATATTAGGAATTGTTCCTCAAGTAGAGCCAGGTGTTATTCTTAAAGATGACATTTTATATGATTTAGGATTTAAACACTTAACTACAAGCTGGTTAATTGCTTTTACATATTTATTTTTTGTTACTTCATTAGGTTTTGCAACTGTTAAAGCTCTTATTCCTTTTAAAAAGAAAAAATTTGGAATATTTTTAAGTCATTTAGGTTTGTATATAATTTTTATTGCAGGAATTGCAGGAAGCAGTGATGCTAAAAGAACATATTTTTATCTTGAAAATGATGCTGAACCTACAAATATTGTAACAGATTTTTATTCGCCTCAAAAATATGAAACTCCATTTAAATTACAGCTTAATAAATTTGATATTATAGAGTATAATCCTAAAATTGTGTTAGTTAATTTTTCTGACAATGAGCTAATTACACCAAATAGCAGTAAACATTTCATTATTAAGGATTCTTTATCAGAAAACTTTTTAGACTGGACCATTAAGGTTGAAAAATTTATTAAATATTCATATCCAACAGATACAAGTTATTCAAAATTTGAAGAAACAAAATCGAAAGGAGCAATTCCTGCTGCACTTGTTGCTATTTATGATAAACAAGGAAATTTAATTAACCAGGAATGGATAACATCGGGCAACTTTATTTTTCCAAGAAAAAATATTGCTGTAAATGAAAAATATTATTTTGCAATGTTAAGTCCTGAACCAAAAGAATTTAGTTCAGATATTACTGCATTTTTACCTGATGGTACAACTGAAAATTTTATTTTAAAAGTTAATAAACCTAAAAAATTAATGGGTTGGGATTTATACCAAACCGGTTATGATGAAAGAAGAGGTAAATGGTCGAGTTACAGCATAATTGAAGCAGGTTATGACCCTTGGTTACCTGCGGTTTTTACAGGAATTTTTATTTTAATTGCCGGAACTTTTTACTTATTTTGGTTAGGAAGCAGAGCAATTAAAGAGGATGATAATAATGACAACAATTAATACATAAAAAATGAATTGGGTACAATTTCCATATATAGCATATACTGCAATAATACTTTTAGTATTATCTTTTTCAGTATTTTTCTTACCTATTAGTAAAAAAAGTAAGAAAATTTTAGCAAATATTTTTGCTTTATCGAATGTTGCAATATTTGCGTATTTTATAATTTCGTTATGGATAAATCTTGACAGACCACCACTTAGAACACTTGGTGAAACAAGATTATGGTATGCTGTTTTTCTTCCTATTTTAGGATTAATTACTTTTAACAGGTGGAAATATTTTTGGTTTCTTGCTTACAGTAACCTAATGGCTATTTTATTTATAATCATAAACTTAACACATCCTGAAACTTATAATAAAACCTTAATGCCGGCTTTACAAAGTCCTTGGTTTGTACCACATGTTGTTGTATATCTTCTTTCTTATGCAATATTAAGGGTATCGTGGTTAGTTGCAATAAATGGATTGTTAAAATCATATTCAAATAAAAAAGGAATTGTAAAGGTTCTTTCAATTTTGTTAAGTCCTATTTATTTTTTGATAAATCTTTTTTCGGAAAATGATGAGAAAGATAATATCAAAAAAATTCTTAAAATGGCAGATAATATTGTTTTTATAGGTTTTGCTTTTTTAACCTTAGGAATTTTGTTTGGTGCTTTATGGGCAAAAGAGGCTTGGGGAAGTTATTGGACTTGGGATCCTAAAGAAACTTGGGCTTTGCTAACATTTTTGGTTTATCTTATTTATATTCATCTTAGGTCGCAGCATAAAAATAAAACTAGTTTACATCTTTGGGTGCTAACAATTTCATTTGCATTTTTATTAGCTGCTTGGTTTGGTGTTAATTATATGCCATCTGCAAAAAATAGTGTTCATACTTATTCGCAGGAAGAGTAGAGTTATTAGTTAAAAGTATAAAGGTAAAAGTTGGAAGTTCAAAATAGTAACTCTTTTGGTTAAAAAAACGTATGATTTTTAATATTTAACTTTATACTTTTAATACTTTTTTTAATACCCAAATTTAGATAAAAGTGAAGATTTAGAACGCCAGTCATCTGCAACTTTAACAAAAAGTTCTAAATATACCTTTTTTTGAAAGAATTTTTCAATGTCTTTTCTTGCATCAATTCCTACATGCTTTATTGCATTTCCTTTATGT
>JAADEE010000051.1 GCA_013153575.1 Chlorobiota bacterium | reverse complement strand
AAGTGAAATAGTAAAATCAAATAAAAAATATACTAAAAGATATTTTGAAGGCAGAATAAATGCACAAGACAAAGAAAATGCAGAAGTAGAAATACATTTTGAAGTTAACCATAAAAATTATAAAATAATTCGTGGATTCACTGAAAGAAATTCTTTAAGAAAACTTGAAATATATGAAACAAAAAACAAAAAAGTTATTCCATTTATAAATACTGAAAATAAAAGTCCAGAAGAACTTCAATCTATTTATGAAAAAGAATTGGCAAAAGATATTGGTATTGGAAAATTCGAATATTTTATATTCTTTCAATTATATGTTTTGACTTTTGACGAAAACAGAAGAATGATTTTTTGGGACGATAGAGCGTCAACAAATGCTTTATCCATAGCTTTTAATTATGACTTAAATGATACAAATAGAATTTTAGAATTAAAAAGAGAAATGGAGAGTTTGGAATCTTACGGACGAAATGCTAGATGGCAAGCTACTCAAATAAAAAAAGATTATGAAAGGTTACTAGCAACAAAAAAAGAAAAAGAATTATTAAACTACAATGAATTAAAAAAACAATATGATGATATGGCTAAATCAGTTGAAAAAGCTGAAAAGTTATTTCATAATATTGAAGTTGAATATGATACTTTGCTAAAAAGACAAAACATTTACAGCTCTGAAATATTACAGCTTAAAACTAAATACAAAAAACTTTTTTCACAATATTCTGAACCTCGAACAAAATTATTAGATAATCGACTTATTAATTATTCGAAAAAAGAAAACAAATGCTTTCTCTGTGGTGCAACCGGACATTATGTAGTAGAAAATATTGAAAAAAAATTATATCAAGAGAAATGTCCAATATGTGATACTACAATTAATAATGGAAAGGACAAGGACCAAGAAAAATTATTAAAACAACTTGAAGATATTGATAAGTTGATTGAGAAAAAAAATAGTGAAATTGAAAAGTTAATATTCGAAAGCGAAGTAAAAAAAGTAGAACTTGATAAAGCTGAATATGAATATTATGCAGCAAAGGAAAAACTTGAAAAATTTGAAAAATTAAATTCACATATTGATTTCAAAAAAACGGGAGATACTATAACTGACAGTATTTTAGAATCATATATAAAGCGGTTTGAACAAGAAGATAAAAAATCCAGAGACTATTATAGAAAAAGAGACAAAATAAAACCAGAATATGAAAATTTACTACAAAAAGTAAATTCTGCTTATAAAGATGCTGAAAGCATTTTTGTCCCTTTATTTAAAAAATTGGCAAAAAGCTTTATTGGATTAGATTTAAACATTTATTTTAAACAAAAAGGGAGTAAAGACATTACTCTCAATTTTGAACTTTTAGGAACAGCAAGAACCGAATCACATCAGTTATCTGAAAGTCAGCGTTTTTTTCTCGATATTGCTTTACGAATGGCATTAGCTGTCTACTTATCAAAACCAAATAATGAAGCAACATTACTAATTGATACACCAGAAGGATCATTAGATATTGCCTACGAAAGTAGAGTGGGAAAAATGTTTGCAGATTTTGTAATTGATTATAATCAAAACATAATAATGACTGCTAATATTAATGCTTCACAATTATTAATTTCTTTGGCTGAAAAATGTGGAAAGAAAAAAATGAAATTTAGACGAATGCTTGATTGGACAGATTTAACCGAAATTCAAAAAGAAGGCGAACACCTTTTTGATAAAGTGTATAATAACATTGAAAAAACATTAAATGGATATGGTTATGAATAGACAAATATTACCGGAAGCTTATTTTGATAGTTTGTCAATTGCACACAAACTTGATAATTTTCTTGATGGGTTTGAACAACGGGAAATACATCTTTTTGCATATTTTTCTGCAATACTTTTTTATTATAATGGAAACCCTGTTAATGATTGGAAATATAAATTTATTATTGGCAAAGATAAATATCCACATTCAAAAGAATTAGATGACGCTATCAACAAAAATATTTTAAGTGGTTATTTTGAAGAAACTTCAAACTTTATGATAATAACCGGACGTGGAACAGACGAATATAATAAGTTTAAGGTGTTCGGAAGTAACAAGAAACGTGAAAAATACATTGATGCTGCTTGTTCTACGAGTGTATTAATTCCATATAAAGAGACTATAAAAGCTTTATTAAACGATCCCAATATTATAAAAGCTTCTCAAATTAACAATCAAGATTGGATTGCTTATAGTAATAATAAACTAAAAGAGATAACAAACGCATTGGGTGCACCGGCAGATGAACTTCTAATTCCGGCTGTTTCTTGGATAGAATATCTTTTAAAAAATGAACTTAAAGATTAAATTGCTATGACTGATAGATTAGTTGATAATATTAGAAAAGAACATTATTTGCTTGATATTTTTCAGCATACAAAAAAAGCAATTTATGTTGAAAAAGCAAAAAAAATTATTGAATTAGTCAAAGAAATATATAGACACATTGAACCGAGCCATTTTAATGGAAGAATTGTTGTTTTTTTTGATATAGAAGGTTCAATAAATTTTTTAGATGATGAAAAGGAAGCACTTTATGATAAAACTATCCTTAATAACTCTTACTCAAATATTGTTTTCCAATTACAAAATGATGAAAAGGAATTACCATTATATTGGACAAATACTAATGAGAGAGATATTGACACCTTATTAGCAACAGAAAAGAATTTTATAGCCTATGTTTTCGATGAAAAAAAAGAATTTTTTATTGTTAATAATCATCAAATAGAAATTTCTAATAATTTTACTTGCCCGAGTATTTTTGCATTACAATATCATTATCTACACGAAGCTTTACAAGATTACAAAACAGAAAGAATAAAAAATGTTTCTTGTGAACATTTTAAAAAGTGTTGGAATGAAGAAAAATGGATTTACTTAAAGAATAAACCGGAAGATTGTATGCAAAAATCATTGTCAGAATATCTTAAAAATCGAGTTCGTGGCATAAATGTTAATAGAGAGTATAATCTTGGAGCTAGTAAACCTGTTGATTTACGTGTGTTTTGGAGAGAAGCTAATAGAGCAGCATTAATAGAAATGAAATGGCTAGGACAATCATTAAAAGAAAATGGTGAAATTGGAACTAGTTACTCTAACAATAGAGCTAATGAAGGAATGGCTCAAATTAAAAAATATATTGATATTAATAATGCAGATAATCCTATAACTATTACAAAAGGTTATTTGGTTGTTATTGATGGAAGAAGAAAAGGAATAAGCCGAAGAAAAGTAAATTCTATTTCCCGTAGTGATGGTTTTTATTATCGGAATAAAGAATTAAATATAAATGATGATAAAAAATATTGGGAAACTTATCCAAATATTGAAAAACCAATAAGAATGTTTGTTGAACCAATTTGTGATATGTAAGCTATGAATTCATATATAAATAATAGTTTTAAATTAAAAGATAAAGATGCTTCAAGTTTTATTGAAGCCAACCAACTACCACGACATCGTTGGTATTATTACAAAGAAGGATTTTCACCTAACTTGGTTAAGGATGCTATTGAAACATATGAAATAAATTCAAAAAATATTATACTTGACCCTTTCAATGGAAGCGGAACAGTAACACTCACAGCTTCCGAACATAATATTCCCTCTGTTGGTATTGAAGTAAACCCTTTTACTTCATTTATTTCAAAAACAAAAACATTAAATACAAAGAAAAAAGTATTATCTGAACTATTTGAAAAAACATATGAACAAGTAAATTCCGGCAATAATTTTCCAGAATTAGAAACATATTCAACATTTACAGAACTATCAAACAAGAAGAAATGGCTTTTCAACCTTGAAGTTTTAAGAGCATTTTATGGTGGGTATAGTTTTATAGAAAATATTAAATCTAATGCATCTGAATTAATAAAACTTGCATTATTAACATCTATAATGGAAGTTTCAAATGCAAAAAAAGATGGAAAATGTTTAAGATATAAACCAAAATGGCAAGAAAAAAAATATAATAAAAAAGATTTTATCAAAGCATTTATAAAGAATTATATTAAAATAGAACAAGATATTAAGATTTCTAATATAAAACAACAACCTTTTATACATAATTCTGACACAAGAACTTTCTTAAAAAAGAATAATGATAAGTTTGATTTAATAATCACTTCCCCACCATATTTGAACACTTTTGATTATACTGATATTTACAGACCAGAGCTATTTTTAGGTAAGTTTATTTTAAATTCAGATGCATTATATCAACTACGATTAAAAACCATTCGATCTCATATACAAGCAAAGTGGAAATTGCCTAACACAAATAACATAGACAGCATTCTGCTTAATGATATATTTAAAAGATTATCAAAAAATAAGGAATTATTGATGCATCCACGCATCCCACAAATGATTTTAGCATATTTTGAAGATATGAAGTTAATCTTTGGAGATTTAAGTAATAATTCTAATAAAAATGCACATTTATGGATGGTTGTATCAAATTCAGCTTATGCAAATGAAGAGATACCGGTAGATTTAATTTTAGCAGATATTGCAACAAAAAATGGATGGAAATTAAAAGAAATTGGTGTATTGAGAGAGATTAGAAAAAGAAAAACAAAATATAGCCCTGATATTGATACTTTAAGAGAAAGTGTAATAATACTTGAAAAAAGATAATCTACGCCTAACAAAGTATATAGCTCATAGCGGTTAAGTGCTTAATTCAAAGGTAGTTGCGTGTTTGCCCGCAAAATTCAAAGAATTTTGCAACCTTTGTGCAGTTAGGAAAGGTAAGTGCGTAAAAATCCGCTACGAGCCATATACGAAACCGTTGGGCGACATCAGGAAAAGTCAAGTAAATTGAGCAAAATACTTGACAATATTTAAAAATATATTATATTTGCAGTTATGAATATTGCAAAGAAAATAGAAGAGCAAATTGACAGCATTGAAAGTGGTAAATCATTTACTTACAAAGACCTAGATATAAAAAAAGAAGAATATTCGGCAGCATCAAAATCAATAGAGCGACTAATCAAAAAAGAAATAATAAAACGAATTTCAACGGGAGTTTTTTATAAACCCAAGAAAACAGTGTTCGGAGAATTAAAACCTGACGAAGAAAAAATAATCACACCTTATTTGTTTAAAAACGGAAAGAGAATTGCCTATATCACAGGATTATTACTCTATAACAAAATGGGACTAACAACCCAAATTCCAAAAGAAATAAGTATTGCAAGCAATAAAAAACGAATATACATATCCAAAGGAAACATTAAAGCAAAAGCAGTAAAAAGTTATGTTGAAGTAACAAACGAAAATTACAAACTGCTTGAACTTCTTGATGCTTTAAAAGATTTTAAAAAGATACCCGATTTAGATAAAAAATCTGCAATTAGCATTCTTTCTCGTAAAATATCTGAACTAAATAAAAAACAGATTAAAGAACTAATCGAAATAGCACTTGAATATCCTCCGAGAGTTAGGGCTTTTCTCGGAGCACTACTTGAAAATATTGATGAAAACATTGATATAAAAATGTTAGATGATAGTTTAAATCCATTATCGGAATATGAATTGGGACTAACAAAAGACATTTTGCCAACGGTTGAAAAATGGAATATTAAATGAGATTACACGAAAATAAAGAACTTTTCAGAGATGCAATAATTGCTACATCGCAATTGAAAAACATTGGCGAAATTTATGTGGAGAAAGACTATTGGGTTACATTGGCATTGCATTCCATCTTTTCAAACGAAATAGGAAATTCCTGCATCTTTAAAGGCGGAACAGCATTATCAAAGTGTAATCATTTAATTGACCGTTTTTCGGAAGATATTGATATTGTGTTGCTAAAAAAAGAAAAGGAAAGTAGCAATCAACTAAAAAACAAGTTAAAAAAGATTACAAAAATAGTCGGCGAACATATTCCCGAAATAGCGATTGAAGGAATAACCAACAAAAAAGGAATGATACGAAAAACGGCTCACAATTATCCGAAAATCTTTGAAGGTTTATTCGGTCAGATTAGAGATAATTTAATTGTTGAAGCAACTTGGCTTGGAAGTTTTGAGCCGTTTGAAAAAGGAAAGGTAAGCTCATTGATTTATGAGATGATTATTGAAACAAACCAGCAACAAATTGCAGACGAATACGGTTTAAATCCTTTTGAAGTAAATGTTTTAAGTCCCAAACGAACATTTTGTGAGAAAATAATGAGTTTGGTTAGATTTTCATATACCGCTAACCCAATTGAAGATTTAAACAACAAAATAAGACATCTTTATGACCTAAATCAAATGTTGAAAAATAGAGAAATTACAGAGTTCTTTAATTCTACGGAATTTGACAAATTATTGGTTATTGTTGCAAATGACGATATGTTAAGTTTTAAAAGTGGTAATGAATGGTTACAAAATCACCCTACACAAGCAATAATTTTTAAAGAAAGTGAAAATATTTGGGATAAATTGAAGACAACTTACTTTTTAACTTTTAATAAATTGGTTTACGGGGAGTTACCAACTGAAAATGAAATTTTAGAAACACTAAATAAATTATCTGGAAGAATGAAAAATATAGACTGGAAGATGAAATAACGACCGCCCAATCGAGTAGATGGCTGACTACCAAATGGTAGCCAGTGCACCTCTCACACCACCGTGCATACGGGTCTTCCCGAATCAAGTTCGGGACAGGCTGT